>DATDFQ010000057.1 GCA_036522515.1 Bacteroidota bacterium | reverse complement strand
ACCGTCACGCTGTAAGTTCCTGCAGTGCTCGTACTGATGGTTGATGTCGTTGCACCTGTGCTCCAGGCGTATGTCGCAGCGCCGGTCCCGCCAGAGGGGGTTGCAGTAAGTGTCGCAGGAAGCGTGCTTGAACAGACTTCGGGGCTATTAACCGACACTGTGGGGTTCGGATTGACCGTCAACGTGCCAGAGCCTGAACCAGTGCATCCTTTGGCATCCGTCACAGTCACGGAATAACTCCCCGCCGTGCTCGTGCTGATCGTTGAAGTCGTCGCGCCCGTACTCCAGGCGTATGTCGCAGCGCCTGTACCACCCGCCGGTGTAGCGGTGAGTGTCGCAGGGAGCGTGCTTGAACATACTTCAGGACTATTAACTGAGACTGCGGGGTTGGGATTGACCGTCAGAGGGCCAGACCCCGAGCCTGTACATCCCTTCGTGTCCGTTACGGTCACGGAATAGGTGCCGGCCGTACTCGTGCTGATAGTCGAGGTCGTTGCTCCTGTACTCCATGCATATGTTGCCGCGCCTGTACCACCCGCCGGTGTGGCGGTGAGTGTCGCAGGGAGTGTGCTTGAACACGCTTCAGGGCTATTAACTGAGACTGTGGGATTCGGATTGACGGTTAACGTACCAGAACCGGAGCCAGTGCATCCTTTGGTATCTGTCACTGTGACGGAGTAGGTACCTGCGGTGCTTGTGCTGATGGTTGATGTAGTTGCACCGGTACTCCACGCATAGGTCGCAGCACCTGTCCCGCCGGCCGGTGTAGCCGCAAGCAGGGCAGGAAGGGTGCTCGAGCATACTTCAGGGCTATTGACTGAGACCGTGGGATTCGGGTTCACGGTCAATGTGCCCGAGCCTGAACCAGTGCAGCCCTTCGTGTCAGTTACCGTCACGGAATAGGTGCCGGCCGTGCTCGTGCTGATCGTTGAAGTTGTTGCACCCGTGCTCCAGGCGTATGTCGCAGCACCTGTCCCGCCGGCCGGTGTAGCCGCGAGTGTCGCAGGAAGCGTGCTTGAACAGACTTCAGGACTATTGACTGATACTGTCGGGTTCGCATTGGCAGTCAGTGTGCCAGAGGCGGAACCAGCGCATCCTTTGGTATCTGTCACAGTTACGGAATACGTGCCAGCCGTGCTCGTGCTAATGGTTGATGTCGTTGCACCGGTACTCCATGCATATGTCAGAGCGCCTGTACCGCCGGAAGGCGTCGCCGTGAGTGTGGCGGGGAGTGTGCTTGAACACACTTCAGGGCTATTAACTGAGACTGTCGGATTCGGATTGACGGTTAACGTACCTGAACCTGAGCCCGAGCAACCCTTAGCATCTGTCACAGTTACGGAGTAAGTGCCTGCCGTGCTCGTGCTGATGGTTGAAGTAGTTGCACCACTGCTCCATGCAAACGTCTTGGACCCGGTTCCGCCGGACGGCGTCGCGGTGAGTGTGGCGGGGAGCGCGCTCGAGCATACCTCGGGGCTATTAACAGAGACTGTCGGGTTTGGATTGACTGTCAACGTCGCAACATTGGAAGTCGTGGTGCCACAAGTATTCGTAAAGACCGCTTGATACTTGTTTCCATTCTGTCCGGAACTCGTTGTAAACGACAGAGGGGATGTTCCACTGCCGGTGTTGGTCCACGTCGATCCACCGTTCGTGCTGACCTGCCACTGGAGCGAAGGGGTCGGATTGCCGGTTGCTGAAGCGCTGAAACTTGCCGTGCTCCCGGCGCAAACCGCTGCATCAGAAGGATTGGTGGTGATCGATGGTATAGTGCAGCTGTTGATGCTTGTCGTAGCGGTCGCACTATTATCGGCGATATTAGGATCGGCTGCGGTAGATGAAACCGAGGCGGTGTTTCCGATTGTGCCTGTTGAACCGCTGTTCACCTTTGTTACCAGCCCGAACGTGGCGGATGTAGTAGAATCCATTTTAGCCTTTGTCCACGTCACCGTGCCTGTACCTCCAACCGAAGGCGTCGACGCCGCCCATCCCGCCGGGGTTGTAACCGACACGAACGTGGTTCCCGCGGGGATGGAGTCGACCAGACTCACAGAGGCCGCTGAGTTGGGGCCGGCATTATTCACCACGAGAGAATAGGTGATGTTGTTCCCCGGCAGAACAGGGTTCGGAGTGCCGGTCTTCGTGACAGATAAATCCGCGTTAGTTTGAATGTCGATTAGCCCGGACGACTTGACGCCCACATTACCGCCTCCACCGCCACCGCTATAGTTGGTGAAAGCCATCTTGTATGTTCCGTTTGAAATATCGGCTGCGCCTTTGCCCGCGCCCCACTCATTGTCCCGCGCCAGGTGCCCGCCAAAAACGATGACCACATCTCCGGTCGGGGAAGCTGTCCCGCTAATCGTCAGGAGTTTGCTCGTCATGCCGCCGCTAAGGGCGGTCGTGTAGATACCCGCGCTGGTGATCGCCCCATTGTATACCTTGAAGTTCCCGGGGATCTGGTAAGACAACGCCGGGTCGGTGGGGATTGGGAAAAGGTTTGGGGGATTTATACAACCGCTGGGATCGCAATCGTGACCGTTTTCGCTCGACTCGGTTGCATTTGCCGTGCTAAGAAAATCGAAGATGTGCAATCCGGTGGAATTGATCTGGAAATCGTATTGAAGGGTCACGCTCCAGGCGCCATCTACGCAGGGCTGGGTCAGTGTTAACTGGAATGGAATCGTAGCACCCTCTGCATAGACCGCGTCGGTCGCCTGCAACGTGCTCGTCTGCCATGCCACGGGAGCAGTATTCTTCCATCCTACCACACTCGCACCACCGGTGGAAAGTGACACAGGCAGGTTGCCTATTTTGCTGCATCCGAAAGAATTTGTGACTGTGACGCTAATGGTGAACGAACTACCGTTGCCTGGGGCCGTATAGGTAATGCTCGGTGTCCCCTGTCCACCCGTTATCGTCCCCGAATTCAAGCTCCAGTTATAGGTTGCGCCGATGCCTGCATTAGGCACTGACGCAGTGTTCCCGGTGGAACCTGTGCAGCCCGCGGATGGCGCGGTAATCGTCACGTCGGGCGATGGGTTGACCGTTAAGATGGCGGGATTCGAGGTCTGTGAGGGAGGACAAACTCCGCTTACCACGACATCGTAGGTACCCGAATCGGTTAGGGCAACAGGATTGATAGACAGTGTCGCTGTTAGTACGCCCGAATAATCTCCGCCGTTTGTAAGTGGAAGTCCATTCTTCCGCCACTGATACGTGAGGGTCGTTCCGCTTGCTGTAACCGAAAAAGTCGTCGAGGTCCCTTCGCAAACTGCCTTAGAGCCCGGCTGACCCGAAATTGAGGGAGGTTGGTTGACTGTGATAGTCGTCGAAGCAGTGCCGGTGCATCCATTGGCGTCCGTAACTGTGACTGTGTACTGAGTCGTTGTCGTGGGCGATGCCGTTGGATTTGCCACGGTCGCGCTGCTGAGGCCGGTGGTTGGGCTCCAACTGTATGTGTAAGGCGAAGAGCCGAGGGTTGCTGTGGGAGATCCTCCGATCGGCGTTGAAGCGCCATTGCAAATGGTTTGGTTTGTTCCGGCGCTCGCGGTCGGTCTTGCGTTCACTGTCAGCGTCATTGAAGAAGTGGCGGTGCAACCCTTCGAATCGGTCACGGTCACGGTATATGTGGTCGTGGCGATCGGGGAAGCCGTAGGATTGGCAGTCGTCGGACCGGTAAGGCCGGTGGTTGGGCTCCAACCGTAGGAATATGGAGCTGTGCCGGCGCTGGCTGTGGGGCTTCCACCGATTGTTGTCGGGCTGCCGTTGCAGATTGTCTGATTCAAACCCGCGTTCGCGGTGGGAAGGGGATTGACTGCCAGCGTGCCCGAGCCGGAGCCCGTACACCCCTTTGTATCGGTGACCGTCACCGAATAGGTGCCAGCCGTGCCCGTGCTGATCGTTGACGTCGTGGCGCCGGTGCTCCACGCGAACGTCTTCGAACCTGTTCCGCCTGCCGGCGTCGCCGTTAGCGTTGCTGAACTTCCCTGGCACACAGACGGATTATTGACTGTGACCGTCGGATTCGGATCGACCGTAAGTGTGCCGGAGCCTGAGCCAGTACACCCCTTCGTATCAGTCACCGTTACGCTGTAGGTGCCTGCCGTACTTCTGCTGATTGTCGATGTTGTCGCCCCGGTACTCCAGGCGTACGTAACGGCGCCTGTACCGCCGCTCGGTGTTGCGGTCAATGTGGCTGAATTTCCCGAGCAAACTTCCGCACTGTTTACCGAAACTGTCGGGCTTGGATTGACGTTCACAGTCATCGAAGAACTCGATGTGCAGCCCTTGGAGTCTGTCACGGTGACCGTGTAGGTCCTGGTAATCGTCGTAGAGGACGTGGGATTCGCCACCGTCGAGCTGCTAAGGTTGGTTGCAGGACTCCAACTGTAGGTGTAGGGCGAAGTGCCTCCGGTGGCGGTCGGACTGCCGCCAATCGCAGTGGAACCTCCGCTGCAAATGGTCTTGTCCGTTCCCGCATTCGCCGTCGGATTAGGATTCACCGTCGCCGTGAGTGATGAACTCGCAGTGCAGCCGCTTGTGTTGGATACTGTATCCTTGATTGTCACAGGCGAGACGCTCCCCGCGGTATACGTAATGCTGTTCGTCCCGGATCCAGCAGTGATGGTGCCTCCTGTGATCGACCAGGAATAGGTGGCGCCGACCCCGGCATCAGGCACTGAGGCAACGTTCCCGATCGCGTTGGCGCAGACATTTGAGGCGGCGGTAATGCTCGCGCTTGGGGTGGCATTAACCGTCTGCGTCACTACTGTCGACGTACTGGCATTGAAGCTGCTTTGGGCAAGCGGTTTGTAGACGGCCGTCATCGAATGGGCCGCCGCCGAAAGGGCAGAGGTAGTAAAGGTTGCCTGCCCTCCGCTCAGCCCGATGTTGTTGCCGATAACCGTGGTGCCATCCTTGAAGTCGACATTGCCATCCGGCGTACCGCCACCCGGCGCCACGGGTGTCACGGTGGCGGTAAACGTCACTGACTGGCCGGAGCATGACGGGTTGAGGGATGACGTCAGGCCGGTCGTAGTGTTCGCATTATTCACATTCTGATTAACTGCGGACGAAATGCTCGCGAGGTATTTGGAGTCGCCATTGTACGTCACCGTGATCGAATGCGAGCCGGCCACCAAACCGCTTGTGTCGAATGTAGCCTGTCCCGATCCATTTAACGATTTCGTCGCGATTGTGGTCCCACCATCTTTGTAAGTGACCGTTCCGGTTGGGGTTCCGATGGTGCCGCTGACCGTGGTGCTGAAGGTAACAAGCTGGCCGAAAACAGAGGGATTAACCGATGAACCGGCTGTCGTGGCAGATGCGGCCTTGTTTACGGTGATATTTGCGCTGGTGTTTGCGGAGAGTGTGGCAGCAGCGTCGGTCGATGTGACAGTCTGAGTGCCCGGGGTTTGAAAATTGAAACTGGCCAACGTGTCGGTTCCGCCCGATAAGGTTATGTTGCCCGCCGTCGCGCCGTTATCATCGGAGATCACCGCGCCGGCATCCGAGCTTGTGATCGTGACATCAGGATTGGAGCTGTTGACGCGGTTCCAATTATCGTCCACCGCATTGACGATGATGCCGCTGCTGATCGCTGTGCCCGCCGTCTGCGTCGTGGGTGTGCCGGTCTTGCCCGGGGTCGGCCCCGTGGTCGTGCCTGGCGCAGCCGTTTCGCCGGGCAGGAGTATTTGGAGCTTGGTGACAGTGTTGCTATTGACTGTGAAATTTGAACTTGCCAAACCGGTTACCGTGCCGTCCGTGGCGGTGATTGCCGTTGTTTCCGCCTTCCTCAGCGTTGTGGCGAGCGTCGTGGTTGAAACGCCGCTCCCGGCCGGAAACGTTACGGAGGTGGTATAAGTCGGGGTGCCGCCCGGTCCGCTGTAGGAAATGGTCTTGGGACTTGCACTCCCGTAAGAGTTGTCAATGTTGAATTCACGATCTGCAACCACAAGACTCGTGAGGTTGAACGAGACTCCGGCAGTTTGGTTGGTGGGAGTTCCTGTGATGCCGCTTCCGGGAAGAGTCGCTGCGTCTGTAAATGTCTGGGCGGGCAAAACGGTATAGAGACGCCGGGCACCGACTGCCTGAGAGAGGGAGCCGAAGTTGGTTCCGCCCGATCCGCTGGTGTTCGAAGTTGAAAGAATGCCTGCGATACTCTCAGTGCCCCGGTTGGTCGTGTCGCGGTAGATACTCCCGGAGGATGGAATGGCTCCGCCGTCAGTCGCCTGTACCTGGATGCCGCTGATGGTTAGAACGTCGGTTTTGCTGGTGCCGTTGACCGCGAAGGTAACTGTCAGGGTTGTAGACCCGATCACAATGCTCTCGCTGCCGTTGACGATATCTTTGCTGTTTGCCGCGGCCACATTCCCCACGCCTGCATTGAACCGCCACCCGCTCGGAGCGGTAAGTATCAACGTTCTGCTTGCGCCGCTGGAATTGGCGAAATCGCCGTTCGATTGTTCGGTAATGACGATGTTGCCCAGCGTCGTGTATGCCTGCGCCGCGCCGTTTGCCGCGAGATCGGCGGAGAGATTCGTCCCCCCCGCGCCGGGCGCTCCCCCGGAGCCGTTCGTTACGGAAACATTATCCGTAAAGAATAATTCCGCGTGCAAACCGGACGTCTGCCCGTCTGCGGTTGCTTTGAGAAATGCACCAGCCTCGTCCTGATCGGGTGGGACGATCCAGGTTGTCTCAAAGGAACCGTTCTCATCGGAAGTCACTTGCCACGGCTGGTGTGCGGTGCTTGTATCGTTGTCAAACGTGCCGTCGGCGTGCCCGACCAGCAGTTGGACACTTTCACCTGCTGAAAAACCCGAGCCCGTAAGCGCCGCTGTGTCCCCCGGAGCGTAATCCGATTTGTTGCTGGTGAGTGTGGCCTGAGGAAATGCCGCTGAAGTGAAAATGGCGGCGAGGACGGTTAGAACAAAAAGAGAGCCACAAAATCGTCTACAAGTATTCATGTCTTGAGCCCTTCCATCGTAACGTGACAAGGTCAATGAAGCACCCAAATCACATTTGAGCTTTGTTGGTTTAATCTTCGCGGAGACACCTCATCTGAAAAAGGTCAGACGAATGCCGCGAAGAGGGAAAATTGCCTTAGTGGATCAAACTTTCTGACTGTGCTTGAGGGAGAGAACGGAATTGAGACCGAGGTGGTCTCCCAACAATCAAACTCACTAAAGAGTGAGTCGCGCCCTCCGCGAGTCGGTACCCAAATTTATTGGGAGCGGCGTTCGAAATTTGTGATACAGGTCACTGAAATGACGATTTACCCGATCAAATTGAAGCCGGGCCTGACGGGGGGGCGGAAGAAATCGAGGTGGGCGCGAGAGTGACTGGAAAAACCGAAATTGCTTCTCTCTATTAGAGAGGGTGATACAACTAGCTTATTTCCCTCGCGCCGAACTCCCGTATGAGGGCCTGGACGATGGGGTGCTCGCCGACGGTGGCTGAGGCGGGTTGTTCGGAGGGCTTCGTTTCAGCAGTATGTGCCGGAGCGGTGGACTCACGGGACCGGGCATTTGCCAGGATGGTATCGAGCCGGACCTTCGCGCCGTAGATATTCTGCGCAAGGTCGGTGATGAACTGGCGATTGCGCATCAACTGGTCGAGGTGAAAATCGTCGGGGCAGGAAATCTTGAGGCTGCCGCCGCCGACTCCGACCAGGGCCGTTTCACCCAGCATCGTCCCGACGGCGATTCGTTTCTTGCACACTTCCGCGACCAGGGCCGGCCATTTCGCCTGGGCCTCGTCGATCGAAATCCGGTCGGCCGCCGGGCTCTCCGCGGGGAGCGGCCGCGCGACGGGGGTCATGGAAAGAGCGGGTTGGCCGGTCAGAGCAGGGATAATTTCAGGGACCGGGGCCGCCGGAAGGACGATCTGTTCGGGCCGCAGGCTTGGCTGAGAGGCTTTGACGCTCCCTCTGATCGCGGGAGCGATCGCCGGAGGGGCGGCTTTCTGCACCGGCGAAGGCTCTCTATCGCTATTTCCCGCCGCCAGCTTTTTTTTTAATCCCTCGAGCTGCTCGAGCAATTCCCCGATTTGCACACTCCGGTCGAGCCTCACCATCTGAAGCAATCCGATCTCGAGTTTGAACCGTCCGCCGGAAGTCGATTGGTTCCACCGGATCGCCGTATCGGTGTCGGCCGCGATCTTGATCAGCCTGAGCAAATCGGACGGAGAGAACGATGCCGCCTCGTCGACGTATTTCTTCTTATAGAATTCGGAGGTTTCGATCAGGCGCGCCGAGCCGACCGTGGAGGCCACGAGAAGATTTCGCAGGTGCTCCATGAGGCCGGCGAGATATTCACGGATGTCGTACCCCCGCATCGTGATTTCTTCGATCAGCGCCAACGCCCCGGGCGCGTCCTTCGATCTGACGGCGTCGGTCGTGCGGAAATAGATTTCCTCGTCCACCACATTCAACATCCGGACCATTTCGGCCGTGTCGATCGTGTCGCCGCAGAACGACACGATCTGGTCGAAGATGCTCTGCGCGTCGCGCATCGATCCGTCGCTCCGTTTCGCGATGACAAACAGCGCGTCCTCGCCGATCGTGATCTTCTCCTGGCCGGCGATGAACCTCAGGCGCCCCATGATCTCTTCCGTCGCGATCCTGCGGAAATCGAACCGCTGGCATCGGGAAAGAATGGTCAGCGGAACCTTGTGGATTTCCGTCGTCGCGAAGATGAAGATAATGTAGGAAGGAGGCTCCTCGAGCGTCTTCAACAACGCGTTGAAGGCTTCCTTGGTGAGCATGTGGACTTCGTCGATGATGTAGACCTTATACCTGCCGTTCGCGGGCCCGTACCGGACCGCCTCGCGGAGGTTGCGGATCTCGTCCACGCCCCGGTTCGACGCGCCGTCGATCTCGAAGACGTTCAGGCTGCGTCCCTCGGTGATCTCGGTGCAAATCTCGCAGGTGTTGTCGGGGTTGTTGTCGACGGGGTGCAGACAGTTGACCGCTTTCGCGAGGATCCGTGCGGCGGTCGTCTTGCCGACCCCGCGGGGGCCGCTGAAAATGTAGGCGTGCGAAAGGCGGTTGGTGGCGATCGCGTTGCGGAGGGTCTTCGCGACGTGGGCCTGGCCCACGATATCCTCGAACGCCATCGGGCGCCATTTGCGCGCAGTAACGAGATAGGTCATCGTAGTGCCGGCCTACTGGTCCGCTTTCCGGAGGTGCCGCAGAAAAAACTCTTCGATCCGCGAATACTCGTCGTACCAGCTTTCGGGGGTGTTGAAGGCATGAGCCTCATCGGGATAGACCATCGTTTCAAACTTTTTTTCCGATTTCTGCAACTTCGCGATCAACTGGACGGCGTCCTGGAAAAAAACGTTGTCGTCCACCATTCCGTGCAGGATCAGGAGCGGACGCTTCAGGCTGTCGGCGTACGTCAGCGGCGAACTGATCTTGTACGCTTCGGGCTGATCCTCGGGCTTCCCGAGCCGGGCCTCCGTGTACCACGAGTTATGCCGGTAGTAATTTTCCCAGCTCGTGACCGCACGCAGCGCCGCTCCGCACGCGTACTTGTCGGAGAGGAAGAGCCCCATCAACGTCATGAAGCCGCCGTAACTTCCTCCGTACATTCCGACGCGCGAAGAGTCAATATACCCCAAACTCCTGAGATATTCAAGACCGTCGAGCTCGTCGTCGAGATCCTTCCCCCCGAGGTGGAGGTAAACGTCGGCGCGAAAATCCCTTCCGTAGCCCGCGCTCCCCCTGTAGTCGACCTCGAAGACGACAAAACCGAGCTGCGTCAGCCGGTGGTGAAACATATACTCCCGGTAGTAGTAACTCCATCCGCGGTAGACGTTCTGGAGATACCCGGCGCCGTGGACAAAGACCACGACGGGATACTTCTTCGCGGGCGAAAAATCGGGCGGTTTGTAAATCATCGCCGGGATCGATTTCCCGTCCCTCGCCTTGAAATGGACGATCTCCGGAATCACCCAGCGGGAACTTGTGAACTCGGCCGGCACGGATTGGGTCAACTGGACTTCGTGGACGGCGCCTGCGCCGTCCGTGGCCGCATCCCCCGTCGAAGCGGGTTTTCCCGCAGGAATGGAAACCAGTTCCGACGGTTTCCCGAAGTCGGAATACTGCGCGACGATGAGGAGCCCGTCTTTGGACATCGAAGGATTTTCGTACGTGCCGGCCCGACCGGAGAGGCGCGTGGTCTTCCCTGTGCGGAATTCGACCGCGTAGAGCTGCCACTGGTGCAGGTCGTCCTTGTTCGCGAGAATATAGGCGCGCTCCCCCGAAGGATCGAGGTCGAACCAGTGGATCTCCCACGCTCCTCCGGTCACCCTCCGGAGGTCCTTCCCGTCGGGCGTCATCGTGTAGAGATGATTCCAGCCTTCCTTCTCGCTGGTGGTGACGATCCGCTTTCCGTCCGGCATCCATCGCGTCGTGGCCAGCCCGCCCTCCACCCACGCCCGATCCGTTTCTTCATAAATGAGATGCGCGCCGCCGCTATCGGTGTCGGCGAGATAGATTTCCCGCTTCTTATGGTTCGAGCTGAACCGTTCGACGAACGCGCGCCTGCCGTCCGGCGAAAGTGCGACGTCGCCCAGGAAAAAGCGCTCGTCGCCGGGGAGCTTCACCCAGACAACTTTGCCGGTGTCTGTCGGAGCGATTCCGATGCGGGTTTTCGCTACCCCCCCTTTGAAGGAGTTCGTCGAAACCTCTTTGCCCGTGTACCTGGGGAGAATGAAGTCCGGAAGCCCCTCGCGGTTCGTCTCCGCGAACAGTACGCGGCGATTGTCGGGTGACAGGTCGATCAAACCGAGCCCGACGTCCTTCCCGGCCGGTTTTGCGATCTCGGAATACCCCGGTTGGCCCATGGTCATCGCCATGAGCTTGCCGTCGGATGCGAACAACAGCATCTTTCCGTCGGCCGACCAGCGGAGGGAGTTTTCCCCGGCTTCCGATTTTGTCAGCCGCTGAAAAGACTGAAAGCCCGTGTCGGTCAGGAAGATACTTCCCTTGCGCGTGCAGGCGATCGTTCTTCCGTCGGGGGACCATTCGATTTCACCGAGAAGAGTATCGGCGATCATCCGGGGGACCGGTCTGTTCGGGGCCTTTTCTGAAAGGCTTCTGTCGAGAACCTGCATCCAGCAGCGGGAGTTTCCCCTGGCAGTGCTGTCCCACCTGTATAGGAGGAGCTTCCCGTCGGGGGACAATTTTGGATCGGAGGGCCGGGAACCGGGGAGGGAAGGTTTGGAGAAAATCCGCTTCAAGGGGAGCGGCGGGGCGGAGCCCTGGCGCCCGAACGCGGCGGAGCCGAAGGCGCAGAGAACAATGAGAGCGACGGAAGTCCGCAGGTTCATGGGGATGGCGAATAAGTGAACGAAAATATACGGAGAAGGGAGTATGAAATCAAGGGGGATATTGTCATCCTGAGCGAAGCGAAGGATCTCCGTGCTCGATGGAGAGGAGATCCTTCGGTCGCTCCGCTCCCTCAGGATGACATGTTCGGTGAAATTGAGCCACTACCCGGAGCGCAGAAATGATTGAATCAAATGCAGATTTTGCTATATTGTCACACACTAGTAGACGCCGGCCCATGGATTTTGTTGCATACGCCAAAGAGCTCGAAAAAAACTACGGCTCGTACAGAGTCGAGTCCTTCCCCTCGCGGCGATTTTCGCCGGAAACCTTTCACCGGATCATCGACGCCTTTGCGGTCGATTCGTCCTCCCAGTTCAACATCAGGAACATCGGTCAGTCGTTCGAGGAGCGCCCCCTCCGGCTCGTCTCCGTCGGGACCGGCCTCACCCAGGTGCTCCTCTGGTCGCAGATGCACGGAGATGAATCCACCGCCACCATGGCGATCGCCGACATCCTCAATTACTTCCGGTTGGGCCGGGGCGAAGCGGCCGTCAAGGACCTCCTGTCGAAATTCATGGTCCATTTTCTTCCGATGCTGAATCCCGACGGCGCGGCGAGGTTCCAGCGCCGTACCGCGCAGGGCATCGACATGAACCGTGATGCGCTCTCCCTGCAGACCCCGGAAGCCGTGCTCCTGAAGCAGCTCAAGGATACGATCAAGCCCGCCTACGGATTCAATCTTCACGATCAGGCGCTAAGCACGGTGGGCGCGACCCGGGAACTGGCGGCGATCGCCCTCCTCGCTCCCGCGTTCGATCCGGGAAAGACGGACAACGAGGTGCGCATTAAGGCGAAGCAGGTGGCATCGGTATTCGCGGCTATTATGAAGCAGACCGGTCAGAACCGGGTTACCCGCTACGACGATTCGTTCGAACCGAGGGCGTTCGGGGACAACATGCAGAAGTGGGGAACAAGCACGATCCTCGTGGAATCAGGGCATACGGCCGGCGATCCGGAGAAGGACTCCATCCGCAAGCTGAATGTCGTCGGGATCCTCGGAAGCCTCTACGCGATCGGGTCGGGGGAATCGGCCGGCTGGGACCTTTCGCACTATGAACGCCTCCCGTTCAACGGCTCAAAAGCCTATGACGTGATCATCCGAAATGTCCGGATCATGCATCCGGACGGGAGGTCGACAGGCGCAGACCTCGGGGTGTCATACCAGGTCGATACCCACTCTGAATCGACGCCGCTGCTGGCCGACGTGGGAGATCTTCACACGTTCGTCGGTCTCCGCGAGATCGACGCTCTTCAAAAACAACTTCCCTCTACCGAGCTGAACCTCGGGAAACCCTTCGAATGGACAGGGCTTTTTAGCTGACCGGAACAGGCCGGCAGGAAGCCCTTTGGATCGGGATTATCTCACCCAGCCGAGCGCGGAGGACAATATGACCCACGCCGCGAAGAGACCGAACGCCAATCCCATCCCCGTGCTGGCGGGTTTGCCTGTAACGCCGGCGATTCCCATCCCCACGAGCGCCGTCTGCCAGAGGCCGAACACACTGATTGAGGCGAGCAATTTGTGGCCCAGGTTTTCCGGGTCGAAGTGATTCATGACCAGGAGGCCTCCCCCGAGGGAGGCATGCACGGAGTCGAAGACATGCATTAGGAGGAGCGTAACGATGGCGCCGAGGACCCCTATCAGTGTGGTGAGGCCATAGACCTCGAGCATCTTTTTATAGGGGGCGGAAGCCTTCAGGATCAATTTCGCGGCCAGCCAGATCGCGAGAGGCGCCCCGAACACCGCCAGACTCACGATGACGAGAGTGCTCCCGATCCCGATCGCGTAAAACATCGCCGGAGATTCCATCATCGCCACGGCCTGGTCGTACTTCTCCTGAGACATCTTGCCCTCGTCGACCGCCTTTTGCATCTTCTGCTGCTGGGGTTCAAGAATCTGCTGCCGGAGAGAGGGGTTGCCGAACAGCACAACGGTGAAAACGACCACAATGACGAGTGAAAGGAGATAGGGAAGCAGCCATGAGCTCGTTTGCACCGGAGCCGACGCCACCTCCTGGAACACATCACCCGGCGAGGCGAATACTCCCGTTGCCCTCGACATGAACGACGAAATTTTAACGGTTGATTCCTGCTGATCCATCGGTCTCCTCCAAATTTTGGATGAAAGTAGTCATTTTCGAATCGAAGGTCAAGTATTGACCTCCTCCGGTTCCGGATCCTCTCGTTTTGGCGGAAATCCCTTGATTTTCACCTCTTCCTTTGTTATTTTGCCGCAGTTGGACGTCAGCAGCCATCTCATGCAACGGTCCGGATATCAGGCCGGGCTCTCTTCGCCGATGGAACGTGCCCAATCGCTTTCCCCGCGTACCCGGGAGGGACAGGTGTGAAGTTCATGCGCTCAAGGGGTGAATGCAGAATCTGACCGCCGCAGAAATACGAAAACGCTTCGAGTTGTCGAAAGAGTTCAACGAGCTCTTCGACGCGTTCGAGCAGGCGATCGCACAGCGATTGCAGGATATCGAGCTCTACCGGGAGCTCTTCTGGAATCATACCCTCACGCCCGCGGAGCTCTGCCTGTTCGGCGAAAAGCTTGCGAAGGAATTCCCCGAGCTTTCGTACGATACCTACATGTGGCTGGCGAACGTCTTTGAGGTGACCTACTCGATGTACGATAACTACGAGCTCGCATTCCAGTATTTCAGGAAAGCCTCCGCAGCCAGGCCTTCCGAGCCGGACCCTTACCTGGATGCCGCCGACTGCCACGAGCCCGACCTGAATATTCCGCCGCTCGCCTCGCTGATCGAGTTTCTGAAGCAGGGGATCAACGCGGTCACGGTCCCGAAGCCTCTCTATCTGAAGCTCGCCCACCTCTTCGACCTGGCCGGCAACGACGAGATGTCGTCCTTCTACCGGCAGAAAGCCGATGGACCCCCCCTTCCGCCCGGCCCGGCTCCTTCTCCCGCATGAGGCCGTTCAAAGGCTATCTCTTTATCCTCGGCGCCACGCTCTTCTGGGGGGTCTCCGCCACCCTCGCAAAGGTGCTCTTCACACGGCATGTCGACACACTCGTGCTCGTCCAGATGAGGATGACGCTCTCCTGCATCGTCCTGCTTGCGTTCTTTCTCTTGTTCAAGCGGCACCTCCTTCGGGTCCGGGCCGGGGATCTCTATCGCTTTGCCCTGCTTGGCATAGCCGGAATGGCGGGCTCGAACTTCACCTATTACTTCACCATACGCGAGACGAACGTCGCGACCGCGATTCTTCTGCAGGACATGGCGCCTCTTCTCGTCGTCGCATACGCCGCGGCGTCGGGGGACGAATCTCTCGGCTTGAGAAAAATCGGAGCGGGCCTTCTTTCTTTTGCGGGATGCTACCTGGTGGTGGCGGGGCGGGATTTTTCCGGTTTCAGCATGAGCAGAATCGGTCTCCTTTCCGGAATCGGATCCGCGGCCTGCTGGGCGTTCACCAATGTCTGGCTTCGGAGGCTCCTGAAGCGGTACAGTGTCTGGACCTGCCTGATCTACGCCTTGTTGTTCGCATCGGTATTCTGGATGGCGATCAATCCCCCGTGGAGCGTTGCATCGGCGGGCTATACGCCTTCCCTCTGGGCCGTTTTTTTCGGATTCGCGATGATCTCCATCCTGATCCCGCATTCCTTTTACTTCGCGGGTATCCGCGAGCTCACGGCCTCCCAGGCGATCATCACCGCGACGTTCGAACCGGTCGTCGCAATCCTTTCGGCGTTCATGATCCTGGGCGAGCTCCTCACCGGCGTTCAGTTCGCAGGGGCGGCGATCGTCCTTGTGGCCGTCGCCGTCCTTCAGCTCGGCCCGTCCCCGGAGGAGGCGGCGGACAACGCATGAAAAAAGTCGTGACCGATCGGCGCCGTCAGAAGATCCTCTCGGTGGTTGAAAAGCGCCAGCCGGGTCTGACGGTCGTTCTGGAGGGAATCCATGACCCTCACAACGTCAGCGCGATCCTGAGAACCGCGGACGCCGCCGGCGTTCTCGAGGTGCAGCTCGTCTATGCAATCGAAGAATTTCCGAAGCTCGGCAAGAAGAGTTCCGCGAGCGCGGTCAAGTGGGTCAAACGCCGCACGTTTAAATCGATAGAGGCTTGCTACGAACGGCTGCACAAGGAGGGGTTCCGGGTGTATGCGACTCATCTCGGCGCGGCGTCCCCATCGATCTTCGAGCTCGATCTCACCGGAAAGGTGGCCCTGGTCTTCGGCAACGAGCACCGCGGGGTGTCGGAACGCGCGGCGGAGCTCGCGGACGGAAATTTTCAGATTCCGATGGTGGGAATGATCCGGAGTTTGAATGTTTCCGTCGCCTGCGCGATCTCTCTTTTCGAGGCATTCCGCCAGCGGCAGAAAGCGGGTTGCTACGGGCGATCGGCGCTTGGAAGTACGGAGGAGAAACAGTTGATTGATGAATGGCTGGACAAGTAATTCATCGCTACCTTCAGGTGGGGGGCGTCAAGGCGCGCATCTCGGAGGGTGGATCCGGCGTCCCGCTTCTTCTCATTCACGGCCTGGGAGGGCCGCGCACGTGGCAGCGAGTGCTCGAACCCCTCTCGCAACGGTTTCATCTCATGGCGGTGGATCTTCCCGGGTTCGGTGAAACGGAGTGCCAGGCGGGAAGCTATTCCACGGGGGAGTATGCGGGGTTTCTGCTCGAGTTGCTGGAGAGGGTGGAGGCCCCCAAAGTCGTGCTGTGCGGCATCTCCTGGGGCGGAGAGGTCGCGGTCCGGGTTGCAGATCTGAATCCGGGGCGGGTCGAGCGGCTTATCCTTCTCTGCAGCAGCGGTTTCCGCCGCCGCCCGTTCGCGGCCAGTCAGCCGTTCAGGAGGCTTGTTTCCGCCTTTCTGAACGGGGTCGTCTTCCGGTCGAGGGGAATGGTGGACTTTTTCAGCCGGCGGTCGTATTACTCGATCGTGAGCCGGCCCCCGGAGCTCTGCGATCAATTCATCGCGGATCTGGAGAGGCCGGGACGGAAAGCCGCCTGGTCGAACGCGCTGCTGTCCGCGTTGAAGGGCGACCCGGAATTTAAGAGCAGAGTCTCACGGCTGAGCATGCCGTTGCTGGTCGTATGGGGGAAGAACGACGCGATCGTGCCGGTGAGGCATGCGCTCGAGTTTCAGCGGCAGAGGCCCGATCTGACGCTCGAGCTCTTCTCCGAGTGCGGTCATTCCATCCCTCTCGAGAAGCCGCGCGAACTTGTTCGGGTTCTCGAAATGTTTATTACGAGAGAAGGGTCCCCGAAAGGCGCCCCCGGGCGCTAGAGCAGGGGCGGAAAGGAAGTCTTATGCAGGAGACGATTATTCGGCTCAACGATACTCTTCCCCGGTTCGACCGGCTTCCCGGCGCCGACGGCAAGACCTACTCCTCGGACGATTTCAAGGGGAAGGAGATCCTCGTCGTCGTGTTCAGCTGCAATCACTGCCCGTACGTGAAGGCGTACGAACGAAGGATGATCGAGCTCGAGCGGGAATACGCCCCGAAGGGGGTCCAGGTGATTGCGATCAATTCGAACGATACGAAGAACTACCCCGAGGACCGGTTTGAAGAAATGGTCCGGCATGCAAAGGAGAAGGGGTTTACGTTTCCCTATCTCCGGGACGAAGACCAATCGGTCGCCGGGGCGTTCGGCGCCACGCACACGCCGCAATTCTTTGTCTTCGACCGGGAGAGAAAACTGAGGTACGTCGGAAAAATGGACGATAACTGGCAACACCCGGAATCTGTGAAGGAACGCTACCTCCGGGACGCTCTCGAGGCGGTTCTCCGGGGAAAAGAGGTCGCGGTTCCGGAAACCTATTCGATCGGGTGCACGATCAAGTGGGCGTAGGAAAAGACCGCCGGTAGGCGCGACCTTCAGGTCGCGTGCTTTTTGTTGGGCTGCGGCTACCAAGAGATGACGGCAGAGGTACCGGTAGCCGCAAGCTTCAGCTTGCGGGCTTTTTGTTGGGTTCCCCTCCCACGGTCTCCGTGGGAACGAGGGAATGAGGTGGTACGGGTAGGCGCGACCTTCAGGTCGCGTGTTTTTTATTTGCTCCGTTCGAGGACGAAGCCGACGAATCCGCGGAGGGCATCTTTGGAGGGCGAGGGAGGAAGCCCCTCCAGCGCGTTGAGGGCCAGCGTCGAGTAGTGTTCGGCCTTTCTTGTCGTATACTCGATCCCGCCAAACTCGTAGGCAAATTCCACCACGCTCTGCAGATCCTTCTTGCCCGAACCGTCCTTGATGATCCGCAGGACCGCTTTGGACCTGCCCTGCGGCGCCTTCAGGAATGAATAAATGAGAGGAAGCGTCAGCTTCTTTTCTTTCATATCGAGGCCCGTCGGCTTGCCGGTGATGCTCTTCCGGCCCGTGTAATCGAGCAGGTCGTCTCGGATCTGAAACACCATCCCGATGTTCTCGCCGAATTCCCTCAGTTGCCGCACCGTCTCGGGGCCGGCGGCTGCGCTCGCCGCGCCGATCTGGCAACAGGTCGAGAGGAGCGATGCGGTCTTGTCCGAGATGATCTTCAGGTACGTCGCCTCATCCAGATCGAGATCCCGGCTCTTGGCGATCTGGAGAATCTCCGCTTCGCTCATCCTCCGCACCGCGTCGGAAGTGATTTTCAGAAACTGGAAGTCGTTGTTGTCGAGCGACAACAGGAGCCCTTTCGCGAGCATATAATCGCCCATCAGGACCGCCACTTTGTTTTTCCAGACCGCGTTGATCGACGCGAGCCCGCGGCGGGTGTCCGCGTCGTCCACGACGTCGTCGTGAATCAGGGTCGCGGTGTGGAGGATTTCCACCAGGGAGGCGCCCCGATACGTGCTGTCCGAGATCCCCCCGCACGCCTTTGCGCTGAGGAGGACGAGGGCCGGGCGGATCTTTTTCCCCTTTTGCCGGACGATATACCGGGCGATCAGATCGACGAAGGCGACTTTCGAGCGGATCGCGCCGCGAAAGTAACTGCTGAACGCGTCGAGCTCCTCACTGATGGGTTCCAGGATCTCCTGCAGGTTCACGATGACTCTCTCGCCGCCTGGGCCTCCGCCCGTTTACGCTGCGCAACCTGCGCGATCCAGATGCTTATCTCGTAGAGGACGAACATGGGAAGAGCGAACACCGTCATCGTGAGAGGGTCGGTCGTCGGAGTCACCACCGCGGCGATGATCAGGATCGCGACGATCGCGTGCCGGCGGTAGTGCTTCATGAACGCGGGAGTCACGATTCCGAAGCGCGCCAGGAAATAGGAGACCATCGGAAGCTCGAAAATCAATCCCGAGAGGAGGATGAGCTGGAGGGTGAAGCTCATGTACTCGTCGATCGAAATCATGTTCTGTATGCCGGTCGATCCGAACGTCGCGAAGAACTGGAGCATGTACGGCAGCATGATGAAATAGGCGAACGCGATGCCGGCAAGGAAGCAGAGGGTCGTAAACAGGACGATGCTTGAGATGTATTTTCGCTCGCGCGGAAGCAGGCCCGGCTGGACGAACTTCCACAACTGGTAGACGATCCAGGGGGAGCTGAGGATGAGCCCCCCGGCGATCACGACCATCATGTAGAACGAGATCTGTCCGTACGGAACGGTGTTGATCAGCTTGAGGGGCGGTGTGATCGTCTGGCTCGGGCGGAGGACCACGTCGTTGACCAGCCGGTCGGCGAAGATTCCGCAGACGATGATGCCCGCGAGAAGTCCGAGCACCGCCCGGACGATCCGCCACCGCAGCTCCTCGAGGTGGTCGAGGAACGACATCTCCTTTTCGTCGGATTCGAACGGCTCGCCGTCTTCCGGCAGGGGATTCTCTTCGATATGCTCAGCCACTTCAGCCACAGGATGCTATTCTGTTCTTCGTTCGGTTGTGCCGCACTTTGTCCAGATCGGTCACCGCAACACTACTGGTCACACACCTGATTGTCATCCTGAGCGTAGCGAAGGATCTCCGTTCGTAAGCCGAAAAGCTAGATCCTTCGGTCGCTCCGCGACCTCAGGATGACAAGCAATGGGAAAACGGAACACCTTCCATTCCCCCGCAGCGATCACCCGGAGTGAGTCCGGCCTGTCAGTCCCGGGTACAGGGGAAACTTCGCGCATAACTGCCGCACGCTCTCCTCCACCGTTTTCTCCACGCCGGCGTCGCCCCTGTGTGCGAGGACCTGATCGATCAATCCTCCCACGATCTCCATTTCGGGCTCCCGCATCCCGCGCGTGGTGAGGGCGGGCGTTCCGATCCGGATGCCGCTGGTGATCAGCGGGCTCTTGTCGTCGAATGGGACCGCGTTCTTGTTGACGGTGATCCCGGCTCTGTCGAGGGACTCCTGCGCGTCTTTCCCGGTCGTGTTCTTGTTCCGTAAATCAACGAGCATCAGGTGATTATCGGTTCCCCCGGAGATCACATCGTAGCCGAGGCTCGTCAAGCGCGCCGCGAGCGCCCGGGCGTTCCTGATGACCTGGGCGGCGTAGGTCGCGAACCCGGGCTGAAGGTTTTCCAGAAATCCGACGGCCTTTGCGGCGATCACGTGCATCAGCGGCCCGCCCTGTATTCCGGGGATGACCATCGAGTCGATCAGCTCGGACATGAGTTTTGTCCTCCCGGACTTCGCCGCTTTCTGGCCGAATGGATTTTCAATATCCGTTCCCATGAGGATCAGGCCGCCCCGGGGCCCGCGAAGGGTCTTGTGCGTCGTCGAGGTTACCACGTGGCAGTGGGGAATCGGATCGTTGAGGAGTTTCTTGGCGATCAGGCCGGCGGGGTGCGCGATATCGGCGAACAGGAAGGCTCCGATCTTGTCGGCGATGACGCGGAACGCCTGATAGTCGATGTTCCGGGAGTAGGCGCTCGCGCCGACAGTGATCATCTTCGGCTTCTCGCGCAGCGCGACCGACTCGACTTCGTCGTAGTCGATCAGCCCGGTGTCCCGCCTCACGCCGTAGGCGACGAACCTGTAGAGCTGGCCCGAAAAATTAACCGGCGACCCGTGGGTGAGATGGCCTCCGTGAGAAAGGTTCATGCCCATGATCGTGTCGCCCGGCTTGACGAACGTGAAGTAGACGGCCATGTTCGCCTGCGACCCCGAGTGCGGCTGCACGTTCGCATAAGCGGCCGAGAACAATTGCCTGGCCCGGTCGCGGGCGAGGTTTTCCGCGATATCGACAAACTCGCATCCGCCGTAGTAGCGTTTTCCGGGGTAGCCCTCGGCGTATTTGTTCGTCAGGACGGAGCCCAGCGCCTCCAGCACCGCGGTGCTGACGAAATTCTCCGAGGCGATCAGCTCGAACTTCGAGTCCTGCCTCTCAATTTCGCGCCGGATCGCATCGTAGATCTCCGGATCCTGTTTTGAAAGCGCGCTCATTCTTCCGGGGGCCGTACGAACCAGAGTTCACCCGCGGTCAGGGTGACGGTAAACCGCAGGATGCGGTCCTTCTGCAGTTGCTGGTCGGTTGTGCCGCGGAAGCTGTACCCTGTCGTAAAATGCAACCGCGTATCGGAAACGATCGGCACGCCGATCCCGGCGGTAAAGCCGATCTCGTTGATCGGCTCGCCCTTGATATCGTAGTAACTCGCATCGTAGAAAAAACCGGCCCGGTAGGCGAGGCGCTGGAAGAACGGAGCGGAGGCTTCCCGCTTCGGGATGAGTTCCCCCCCGGCGCTGAACCTGTAACTGTCGCGCACGTCGGGGGATTTTACGTCATTCACCGTGTACGCGTTCCAGTTCTGGTAGGTGAAGTCGGCTCCGAGCGAGTACCGCTCCGCCGTGAAGGCGATCCCGCCCCCGGCCGCAAGCGGAAGGCGCGTGGTCCCTTCGGGATTGAGGACGGTATCCCGCGTCGTAAGCGACGAAGTCGTATAGGTGAAGTAGCGTTCCTCCGCGGAGTTCATCCGCGATACCGTGGAAACGACGGCGCCGATGTTGAGCGTCTGGCCCGCAGGGAGATTCAGAATGTTCTTCAGTCCGCGGTAGACGATACCGAACGTCGCTCCCAGCCCGTTGAAACGCGTCAGCCGGATATCCTCGGCGTCTGTGTACTGGGCCGGCGTAAACGACTGGTCCAGCGTGTTCCGGATCGTTCCGAAATAATAGTTCATCTTCGCCCCCAGCAGGAGCTGGCTGTCGGGCATCGCGGAAAACCCGAGGTGTCCCTGCGAGAGGCCCCCGTCCCCCTGGTACCGGACGGTATAGTCGTATCCGTTCTGGGAGGAAGGGGAGACGATATTATAATCGACTCTGCTGTAGGGCGTGATGCCGGCTCCGAGCACGACGCCCCAGCGGGGAATGAGGGGTATCGCAAACATCAGGCCGTTGAAGGAGGCCTGGCTCAGATAGGTCGAGTTCCTGTCGTCGCTGGAAGCGAACCCTTCGTAAAAACCGCTGATGGAAAACTGGGTCCTGTTGTCGACTCCCCACGTGGCGGGGTTGAGCGGGTCGACGACGCCCGAAGAGAGAAGCGCGATCCCCACCCCTCCCATTCCTGTCCCCCGGCCCGAGGTTCCGTACCGCAGATCCCCTATCCCGTGGCGCGTGTAAACGGACCCCCCGCCCCCGGCAAAAGCCGCGGCCGTACACATGGCCAATAGAAGGAGGAGGCGCAAGAGTGTGGTTCGGGTTGTCATCACGCTGGAGTCGCTACGGGAAAAGAGTGTAGGAAACGGTCAGTTTGGGCCGAAGGTTCGGAGGAGCATCCGCTCCATAGACCGCGAACCGGTCGAGAGTCGTGAATTCCGCATAGGAATGGATCGCCAAGCCGTGATTGGGCTCGTGCGTGATCCACTGCTGGACGATGTTCCTCACGTTCGCCTTGTAATATTTCTGGAGTCCGATCCGTTCCGGGCTGCACACGGCTCCCAGAATGAGGGAATCGTAGGGGTAGACATCTTTCCTGGTCAGGTACGCGATCAGGGAGTCGCGCGAGTACCGGTTCAGGAGGGAGGTTCCCTCGTCGATCGCAAACTCGAGCGAAGCTTCCACGACGCTCACCTTCGGGGGAAGCGCGAGCGAATCGAACCGGAGGAGCACCGGGTAATCGACCCCCGCCTGGATGAACGTACGCTGGGCCGCCGCAGGAATCGTCGAGTTGGCGACAAAGATGCTCCGGGGCGCGCGGATTCTGAGCGTGTCCGGCGTCCCCGCGCTGTCGCGGGTGTTAATGGTCAGGAGCGGCCTGGAGTCCGAGAGGGTGTTCGACACGGTCGAGAACCCGAGGATGATCTGCGCGGTGAGAGATGGCATCAAAAGGAGCGAGCCGGTTCCGGTCTGCGACCAGGTCCGGACGAGGGCCGTGTCGATCCGGAAGGTGAGGGTCGACATGGTGTCCGAGGCGGAGATCGACTTCAAATACGCTCCCGCGAGCGCGTTGTCATAGGAACCCGGAATGCTGTCCCACCGGAAGGATGCGGTCCCCCAGGGCCTGATCATGTTGTGGGCGGAGATTCCGAATTCCCCCGTCGTGTCCCTGAAACGATAATCGACGGTGAGCGTGATCGTCGCGGAATCGAGTGTGGAGCCGGAAATGAATTTGGGGATACCCGTGTATTCGATGAGCGCGTTCGCCTCGAGATCCTGAAAAGTGCCGACGAGCACCCTCCCCGAATTGCCGTTGATCCTCGTGAGAAAATTCGCGGCCGACGTCGCGCCGAACACCCGTGTCTCCAAATGGAGCGTGTCCTGCGCGGTGAGGAGGCCCATCCCCACATCGGCGGGCTGGTCGCTGCAACCGGAGAGGAAACTTGCGAGCGCTAAGATGGAAACGAATTTCCGAACAACCGATCTGAACAAGTTAGGACACCACCTGCTGGAATGTCTGCTTGACATAGTGGATTGCATCGGGGAGATCTTCGGCGACATGCCCGACGGGAACCCCGTTCAGGCGGCAGAGTTCCAGTTCTTTCCGCCCGTAGCCGGTGAGAACGAGGATCGAGGCCGCGCCGGCGTTGTTTCCGGTCTGGACATCAATCATCCGGTCGCCGATCACGAACGATTTCGATATGTCGATCCCGAACTCCCGAACAGCCGCATCGATCATTCCGGTTCCCGGCTTGCGGCAATTGCAGACCGCCCGGAAGGGGGGTTCTCCGAAATCGGGATGGTGGGGGCAATAGTAAATCTTGTCGATCGTCGCATGCTGCCTTGCGAGCGCGGAGACGAGAGCCGCGTGGATTTCCGCCAATCGTTCCTCGGTGAGGATGCCCCGGGCGATTCCGGACTGGTTGGTGATGATAAATACCTTAAATCCGGATTCGTTGGCTTCGCGGATGGCGTCCGCCGCGCCGGGGATCAGGTGAAGGTCGAGCGGAGAGGAAAGATAATCTACTTCTTCATTAATGGTGCCGTCGCGGTCGAGAAAAATCCCTATACGGTTCATCGGCCGTTTTTTGCCAGCTCTCGATAGACGTCAATGAATTTTCGGGCTAGCAATCCGTTTCCGTTTCCGTTGTGTGTTTCCGTCCCCATGGAGACGATGCTGTTCTTCCGGGCCTGCAGGATCTTGTCGACGCCGTCCTGGGGCGCGATCCGGATACCCTGCTCCGCGCGGTTGCCGAGCGTGGTGATGACGTCCGCGAATGTCAGGCCGGCAGAGAGGAAATTAAACCGCCCCATCCCGTCCCCGTTCGTGCCGCAGACATGCGAGGGGAGGCCGGCTTTCTCGAACGAATTTTTCGGGAACGAGCCGTGGGAAGCGAGGCTGAACACCGTAAACACGGTCTTCATCCGCTTGAAGTAGGGATCGTTTTTGTAGATCGAGTTCAGGTATGCCGGGATCAGTCCGCACTGCCAGTCGTTGCAGTGAATGATGTCCGGTTGCCAGCGTAATTTTTTCAGCGTCTCGAGAACGCCGCGGCAGAAGAAAATGAACCGCTCGTCGTTGTCGGCAAAGTATTTCTTGGTCGAGGGGTGGAAATAGAGGCCGTCCCTGCTGAAAAACCGGTCGTTGGCGAGGAAGTAGACCAGGACCTTTTGATTCTCGCTGTTCAGGTAAGAGGATCGCACGCTCGCCTGCTCCATTTTTCCCCCGATGGGGATTTCGATGTCCTTCATCCGGAGAAGATTGTGTATCTGGAAACGGCGGGTGTTGATACTCCCGTACCCGGGAAGCATGACACGGATGTCATGACCCATTGATCGGACGGTCTTGGGCAGGCTGCCGGCAAGTTCTCCGATACTCCCTGACTTGATAAAGGGATCCGCCTCACTCGCGACGTAGAGGATTCCTATCGGCTTGGCCATTGGGTCACATAAATTGTAGGAAAAACGAGAGATTTCAAAATAATTTACGAATTATTCGGGTAATAAACAACTCGGGTCTTGACATTACCCCTTAGAATTCCTATATTTCTTCGAAATTGTTTCACTATTATACCGGACCGACCGCATAGAGATTTTGTTAAAGGTTCTTTTTCCGTCCAGGGGGTAACCCCTCGAGTTGATGAATTCGGCGCTGATCGCTGAATTCTTCTTTTTTCAAACCCGGAACCTTTGACAATCTGCTGCGGAATGATAGAACATCATGCCGTCCAGACCGAATGTCAGGGTTCTCTGACATTCGGTCTTTTTGTTTTACGCACGGCAGCACGATGCGGCATCTTGATCACTTACAGGACCAATATCGCGACCACGAACAAGGAGGCGTCATTTCTCCTTACATCCATTATTCTTTGCTCCACCGTATCCGGAGGCATCTCCCCGTCGTATGGCGGGTCAAGGGAGATACAGATCGTGCAATCGGATAGAAACGGAGTCACGGTACTCTACGAACCGCAATTCCGGACGCCTTCCCGCGTCCCTTCCCCGGGCCAGGAGTTCGTCCGGTACGATTTCGAGGGCGCTGTCGTTTCGGGGCGGCCGCTCCCGGGTGAGCCCGAGCTGCGCGTCCGCCGGATACCTCTTCGGCTTCCGGACCGGGCCGGGAACAGCGTCGAAATCCTGAAAGCGGATTATGAGGATATCCCCAACGTGACGCTCCTTCCCGTCGCCGGCCTCCACCCTGGCGAACTTGATCCGGTTCGTTCCTACGCGCCCGACCGGGCGGCGTATTCTCGGACGGAGTTTCTTCCCGGCCGGATTGCCACCCTGGAGAACGTAGGGGAGAGCAGAAGGATGATTCTCGGGGATCTCACGATTTCACCGATGCAGTATAACGCCGGACTCCGGACCCTCAGGAAATATACCCGCATCCTCGTGCGGGTAAATTTCGGGGGAGAGGGCGCCGCTGCGGCCTCCAATGACCCGATGGCCCGGGGCCTCGCGCTCAATGAGGCGGCGTTCAGTTCCACCCTTTCCGGATCCCCCGGACGCCGGGCCGCGACCCTCCGCAACAGCGTACTGAGCAGCGGAGTCTGGTACCGGTTTCCGATCGCGGCCGACGGAGTGTACAAGCTCACAGGCCAGGCCTTGCTGAACGCGGGGATTCCCTCGGGAACGGATCCGAAGACGATCCGAATCTTCGGGAACGGCGGATTTGAGCTCCCGGCTGCCGTCACCGCACCCTCGGCGGACGACCTCATCGAAAACGCGGTCTATACGTTCGACGGGGGAAGCCAGGGCGCGTTGGATCCCGGCGACTATGTC
This sequence comes from Bacteroidota bacterium, assembly GCA_036522515.1. Lineage (NCBI taxonomy): Bacteria > Pseudomonadati > Bacteroidota > Bacteroidota bacterium. The sequence continues at coordinate 47,081 of DATDFQ010000057.1, read as the reverse complement.
GCCTTCTACGCGAAGGGCGTGCGGGGATGGACCTACAATCCGGCGACGCGCTCCTTCAGCCATTACATAAACCATTTTACCGAGACAGACTATTGCTGGCTGACGTACGGGAACACGCCGGCGAAGGCGATGGCGGTCTCGCCTTCCCTGAATCAGCCCGGAGTCCCGGCGGTCACCACGATTCTCGGCATGGAATCACGCGAGGATGACCGTGTGAATCTTCTCTCCTCCGGCCAGGAATGGCTTGGCCCGCCGATGAGCAACGGAGAGCAGGCGACGTACGTCACTTCGCTTCCCGGCCTCGACAATTCCCAGCAGATCAGCTACCGGTTTCACGTCGGAGCCCAATCCCACGATTTCTCGACGTTCGCGATCAAGGAACACGGGGTTCAGCTCGGCGCGAACGTGATCCTGAGCGGAACCGACGTCGGAAACGATCTTGCGAGGCAGCTCACCGACGCGGTGCTCGTGAGGTCGATCCAGCCCGCCTTCTCGGACGGGCAGAGCCAGCTCCGGTTCGCCTATTCGACATCGAACGTGGGAGGGACCGGATACGTCGATTGGTATGAGATCTTTTACAGGCGGAAGCTGCAGGCGCAAAACGACCTCTTCAACTTCCGGGCGCAGGATACTTCGGCGGCGGCCGGGTACGACGTGACGGGGTTCAGCGGCGGCCCGGTGCTCGTGTTCGACGTGACGAAATTCGACAGCGCCGTGTTCGTTTCGGGCCCGCGCGTCTCGGCCGACACCTGTTCGTTTCAGGTTCAGCTGGCGGCGGGAAGCGCGAAAGAATTCTACGCGGTGGGCGCGAACGGGTTCAAGACCCCGGGCCAGCTTTCGCGGGTCCCCAATCAGAATCTCCACGGCGATCCGGCGGAGGCCGACTACATCATCGTCACGCATCCCGACTTTGACGGCGCGGCGCAGCGGCTGAGAACCTTCCGCGAGCAACAGGCGCCGAATCCGCTGCGGTCCCTCGTGGTCGATGTCGACGATATCTACAACGAATTCGGCGGCGGCCTGCCGAGCCCCGTCGCGATCCGCAATTATCTCCGGTACGTCTATTCGAACTGGTCGCGTCCCCCGAAGTACCTCCTGCTGTTCGGCGACGGCGACTACGATTATCGAAGGATTGTCGCCACCGGCCCCGACTGGATACCGGCGTGGGAAACCGTCGAGTCGTTCGATCCGCTCGGCACCTATGCCAGCGACGACGATTTCGCCATCCTCGACAATAACGTGCGCGTCGACCTGGGGGTGGGGCGCCTGACAGTCCGGTCGGCGCAGGAGGCGAACACGGTCGTCGACAAGATCGTCGAATATGAAACAAACCCGGTCGAGGATCCGTGGAAGATCCGCGCCACCTTCGTGGCGGACGACGCCCTGGCGGGCGTGCTCCCGAACGGAACGATAGAAAACGACGGAACCCAGCACATGGACCAGGCGGAGGACGTCGCCCGCAGGATTCCGCCGCTCTTCGACGTGAAGAAGATTTACGAGTTCGAGTATCCGACTGTCTTCACGCCCGAAGGACGAAGGAAGCCCGGGGTGACCGCGGCCATCATCGACCAGGTGAACCAGGGAACGATGATCATGAATTTTTCGGGACACGGCAACCCGCAGCTGTGGACGCACGAGCACTGTCTCGTGAACGCGACGGACTTCCCCCAGTTTCACAACAAGGGGAAATATTTTTTCCTGGTGGCGGCGACGTGCAATTTCTCGGCCTTCGACCAGCTCGATCAGCAGAGCGGCGGGGAATTGCTGCAGACTATGCCCGGCGCGGGGGCGATTGCGACATTCTCGGCCACGAGGCCGGTGTTCCAGAGCCTGAACGCCACGCTCAACGTGATCGTGTTCCAGAACCTGTTCCAGCTCGACAGCGCGGGGCGGGTGTTGCCGCAGCGTCTGGGCGACGTGGTCTACCGCGCGAAGCAGATCCGGACGACCGACAACGACAGAAAATACTTTTTGCTGGGTGATCCGGCGCTGAGCATCGCCTTTCCCCGGCTCTATGCCTCCGTGGACAGCATCAACCACCAGCCCGCGTCGCTGACGGCCCAGCTTCAGGCCCTCAGCCATGCGGCGGTCACCGCCACGGTCCGGGATACCGCATCGTCGGGAATCCTCCCCGTCTCCGGGCAGGCCCAGATCGTCGTGAACGACGCCCAGGGGACGATCCAGCTCACCGATCCCGACGCCGGGCTCGTCACGTTCAGGACGGAAGGGAGCGTCCTGTTCCGGGGCGCCGCGACGCTGAACAACGGAACCATCAGCTCGACATTCGTCGTGCCGAAAGACATCTCCTACCGGAACGACTTCGGACGCATCACCACCTATTTCTGGAACGGCTCCACCGACGGCGCGGGATATACCGCAAACGTCCGCGTGGGCGGATCCGACTCGGCGGCGGTCCCCGACTCGACAGGTCCGCTCCTCCGGCTCTATCTCGACAGCAGGGGATTCAGGCCGGGCGACATCGTCAGCGCAACGCCGTTATTTATTGCGGACCTCTCCGACGTCAGCGGGATCAACACGTCGGGCTCCGGAGTCGGGCACCGGCTGGAAGCCTGGCTTGACGACCAGCCCGAGAGCATCGACCTGAGCGCGTTCTATCAGAGCAAGACGGATACCTACCAGGAAGGCACGGTCGAGTACCGGTTCGGAACGCTCCCGGCGGGAAGCCACAAGCTCAGGATGCGCGCGTGGGACACCTACAACAATTCCACCATGACGGAGACGATCTTCAGCGTCCTGGAAGGCGCGGGGTTGGATATCACCAACGTCTACAATTATCCCAACCCGTTCTCCTCCACGACCCTGTTCACCTTCGAGCAGAGCCAGGTCTCCGGAGTCGACGCGGAGGTCAAGATTTACACCGTCGCCGGCCGCATGATCCAGTCGCTGAAGAAAGCGAATCTCAACGAGCATTTTGTCCAGATTCCGTGGGACGGGCGCGACCGCGACGGCGATCTCCTCGCCAACGGAGTCTATCTTTATAAATTAATCGCCAGGACTCAGGACGGCAGGTTTTCGAAGGAAGTCCTCGGCAAATTGAGCATTATCAGATGAAGAGAGGCTGTGACACACTCCAGCTTGTCATGCTGACATGCTCCAGGTCAGCATCTTTACCAAGGCACGAGAATGAAGATCCCGGCCAGAAGCGTGCCGGGATGACGAGCGGGGGTAGTTTATGAAGGCATCTTGTGATGCAGGTAATTGCTTATTACGGCGTAACGTGCTACATTATAATCCCCTAGACGCCTGGGAATCGGTCAATTCGTCTCACATTTCCACTCATAAAAGGATACTCGCTATGATTTCAGACCGGACAAGGAGAAATCTCTCCTGGATCACAATCGCCGCCGCATGCTGCCTGCTGGCAGTGCCCCGGACGGCGGAGGCGCAGGGCGAATCTGCGGTGCCGTTTTTGCTTCTCGCTCCGAACGCGCGCGCGGACGCGATGGGAGAAGCGGGCGGCGCGCTCGCCGATGACGCGGCTGCCGCGTTCTGGAACCCGGCGGGGCTCGCATTCCTGCCCGGCCAGGAAGTCAGCATCACCCACTCGAATCTGCTTCCGCAGTTCCAGCAGAGCGACCTCTTTTACGACTATCTTGCGTACAGAAACCACATCGACGACATCGGAGGCACGATCTCGGCGACCCTGACGTACGAGAGCCTGGGCGAGTTTAACGAGACACGGGACACGCCCGACATCATCAGCACGTTCAGGGCGTACGAAATGGCGGTCACGGCGGGATACTCCACGAAAGTTCTTTCCGACCTCGGGGTGGGACTGAACCTCAGGTACATCAGAAGTTCTCTCGCGCCGTTCAACGTCCAGGGGCAGGACCGTCAGGGCGTGGCGTCGACGGTGAGCTTCGATGTTGCCGCCCTCTGGAAGCCGTCGTTTTTCGACAGCCGGTTGAACATCGGCCTCGACCTCTCGAACCTCGGGCCGAAGCTGACCTATATCGACCAGGCGCAGGCCGATCCGTTGCCGACCAACCTCCGGCTCGCGTTTTCGGGCCAGATCATCAAGACCGAATACAACAACATCAACCTCGTGCTCGACTTCACGAGAATCCTCGTCCGGCGCCGCCCTGAAGTGGACGATTCGATCACCTTCGCGATCATCACGCCGGCGTCGGTCGATCCTTTGCCGAAGGCCCTGTTCAGCGCGTGGGGCGACGGCGGCCTCAAGAAGGTCGACATTGCGACGGGGCTCGAGTACTGGTACGGGAGCCCGAGGCTCATCGCATTGCGGTTCGGCTACTTCTACGAAAACCCGAACTACGGAAACCGGAAGTTCCTCACCTTCGGAGCGGGCGTGCGGTATGATGTCTACGGGTTCGATTTCAGTTACCTTTCCGCGGTCGAAGAGAATCATCCCCTCGACGGAACGCTTCGGTTCAGCCTGATGATCGCGTGGGGCGGAAATAAGGAATAAAGAAACTCTGAAACCGCGTGGCGTGAATTTTTCCACACTCTGCAGGGCCGCCCTTATCATCCTCGTCTCCGCCGCCGTCGGCGCGGCGGACGCCCAACACGGGCCGGGGTTCAGCCATCCCCTGACGGTCCGGCGCGGCGCGAACGAACGGCTGCACCTGCCGGGCGGATCGGCGGCGTTTCCGGAAACTCTTCGCGTTCTCGCGGCGATGGTCGCCTTCCAGGAGGACAACGATTCCCGCTCCTCCGGGACCGGGAGTTTCGACACGACCGCGACGACGAAGAAGTATCTCGACCCACCTCCGCACGACCGGGCGTACGTCGAGCAGCACCTGGCCTTCCTTGAGAATTATTTCCGGAGAGTTTCACTCGGCAAATTGATCGTGAAGGGAGATGTGCTCCCTTCCGTTTACCGGCTTCCTTTTCCGATGAGGCATTACAGTCCGCCCAGGGGCACGACCGACAATGTCGAGCTGGGCCTCCTGACACAGGACTCCTGGCGCCTCGTCGATTCTTCGACCCCGGGAATTCCGTTCGCAAACTATGGAGCTTTTCTGATCCTCCACGCAGGCGCCGGCAGAGACGTCGATCTCACGAGCCTGTTCGGATTCGATCCGACACCGTTCGACGTTCCCTCGATCTATCTCAACCTGGCTTCCCTCCGGCGCATGTTCGGAAGTTCGTACGCGGGAGTCCCGGTTGACAGCGGCAGGTTCACGATCCAGAATTCGATCATCCTGCCGGAGACGGAGAGCCGCGACGTCACGACCTCCGTGGGGTCCACCCGCCTGCAGCTCGGCATCAACGGCCTTCTCTGCGCGAGCGTGGGGAGCCATCTCGGATTGCCGGATCTGTTCGACACCAAAACAGGCGCGACGGGAATCGGCCGGTTCGGCCTGATGGACGGGCAGTCGATCTTCAGCTGGAACGGACTCTTCCCGCCGGAACCTTCGGCGTGGGAGAGGTATTTCCTCGGGTGGATCGATCCGGTCACGCTCCCCCCGGGGGATCTGACCTACACGCTCCCCGCGGCGGGGCTGCCGGGCCAGAGCGACACGGTCTACCGCCTGCCGATCTCGGCGAGAGAATATTTTCTGGTTGAGAACCGGAATCGCGACGCAAGCCGGGACGGCGCCACGGTGACCTTCGTCCGGAACGGCGCGACGGTCACGCGCACGTGGTACCGGGACACCACGGGCTTCAACGCGTTCGACACCGACTCGCTGTACGGCGTCGTCACCGACGTCGACGAGCCCGATTGGAGCCTCCCGGGCGGCGTCAGTTCCACCACGCACGAATTATACGACGGCGGCGTCCTGATCTGGCATATCGACGAGAATGTCATCGCGGCAGAGTACGACGCCGATGCGGTGAACGCCGATCCCGGCCGGCGGGGAGTCAACCTCGAAGAAGCCGACGGTTCCCAGGATATCGGCCAGAGTTACGGCATCATCAGCTCCGGCTCGGGAAGCGAGAACGGGACGGTGCTCGATTTCTGGTACGACGGAAACAGAGCTCCGCTCCGCGTCCAGTCGAACGCGTTCACGCCCGACTCCCACCCGGGGAGCGAGAGCTACGACCACGCAAACAGTCATATTTCCGTCCGCGAGTTCTCCCCGAGGGGACCCAGGATGACGGCCCGGTTCCAGACAGGCGACGACCAGGTCTCGCTCCTTCCGGGATTTCCGAAGCCGACGTTATTCGGATTCGGCAGGAATTCCGTCACCGTCGGATCCTCGCCGGCGGGAGTCTCTCCGAAATTGCTCGTAGCGACGCTCCCTTCCGGGCCTGCTCCGCCCCCCGCTTCGGGAGTTCCGCCTGCCGACGGAACCTTTGGATCCTCTCTCATCTACGGGTGGACCCTCGAGGGAACGCCCATACTTCCTTCGGGGCTCTCCTCCGGCCAGCTTGCCTCTCCGGGAGGCGAGTTTGGATATTTTACGGGGAAAATCGCCCTCGGAGAGTTCAATGGCGACGCCACTCCCGATCTTACAATAGCGGGAAGCAGGTCCGGCCCGTTCCCCAACCCTGCGCCGGCCGCAAACGCCCGCGAGGTCTTCGGCTGGACCCTGCGCGACTCGGACAGCGACCACCTGATCGATACGCTCTTCACCAGGCAGCTCGGCCGTTCGATCACGACTTCTCCTGTCGTCTCGGATTCGTTCGTCGCCTACGGAGCGACGGGAGGGATCGTCTATTTGCTTCATCTTGACGGATCAATCTCTGACAGCGTTCGGGTGTACCCGTCCGACTCGTCCGATGTCGTCAGCCTGAGCCTCCTCCAGAATCCGGGCGCGTTTCTTGCGCTCACGGCAAACGGCTCGATCGCCGTCACGGGAATGGCCTGCGCGGATAATGCGGCGGGCGCCATCCGGCCCTCGTTCGCGGTCGCGGCGACGCTTTCCGCGGGCGCCGGAAAATTTGTCATCCTCGTGTCGAAGGACGGAGTTGTCTCTTCCCGCGGTTATTGCGCGAGCCTCGGCCGCGACGGTTTTACCGTTTCGACCGGCGGCGAAATCCTCAACGCCCCGGCCATCGCCGATCTCGACGGCGACGGAAGCAAGGATGTGATCGTCTGCAGCGCCAACAAGATCTATGCGATCAACGCCGTGGGTTCGGTGCTCGACAACTTTCCGGTGACGGTCCCGTCGGCAAAAACGATCCTCACCTCACCCGTCGTCGCTGACGTCGACGGCAACGGCTCGGCGGATGTGGTGGTGGTGACGCAGGAAGGGCTGGTCGTCGCGTATGACCGGAACGGAAAAATGGTTCGCGGGTTTCCGCTCCTCGCCGGGGCGAACGGCGGTTCGACCCCTGCGGTATTCTCCTCCATGCTGGGCGATTGTCTGAACTGCTGGACCATCGGCCTGGCTGTCGCCTCCGATGACGGCCATGTCTACGCCTGGAGAACGGGAAGCTGGCACCCGGGGACCCTGATTCCGCCCGCGCAACCCTGGCCTCAGTTCATGCGCGACGAGCGCAACACCGGTTTGTCCGACTCTGTCGGTGCGGGCCAACCGCTTGCATCCAATTTTTTCCCTGCTTCGCGCGCCTATAACTGGCCCAACCCGGTCGACCGGGATCACGGATATAAGACTCATATCCGTTACTATGTGAACAGCACGGCCCAGGTGCATATCAGGATCTTCGATCTTGCCGGCGATCAGGTGACCGAATTCGACGCACCCGGGACCGGAGGGTTGGATAACGAGGTGGAGTGGGACGTCTCGGGAATCCAGAGCGGAATCTACTTCGCCCACCTCGACGCCCGGGGGACGGGGGGGAGCGGCGCGACCGTCATCAAGATAGCGGTCGTCAAGTGAGACGGGCGGGAGGTGCATTGTTGTGCATCCTCTGCGCCGTTCTTCCGTCGTGCCGCGACATTCAGCCGTTTCAATCCTCATCATCCACTCAAGGGTACCAGTTGAACGGAACGGTGACATCCCCGAACGGCATCCCCCTCGATAGCGTCGGCGTCCGGCTCTACTATTCGTATGACATCGTCAGTTATGATCCCATCGATACTCAACAGGTGATTGTCACGGACTCAACGCGCATCGTCGACGTTTCGGTCTATACGCCGGACCACGTGTTCGTCAAGCAGCTCTACTTTAACTACCGGCCGAGGGGCCCGGTCCCGCATTTCCTGTGGGACGAACGGGATCAGACCGGGGCGCCGGTATCGAGCGGCGAGTACCTGATCCGGTACGCCATCGACACGACGGTCGTCAAGTATTCGGTCGTGGTGATCGACGGCCACACGACGGCGACGACGGACGGATTCGGCCGGTTCACCATTACGGCTCAACACCTGCCGGTGGGAACGGTCTTCGACGCCTATACGCAGCTCAACGCCTACGACGTGACGCTCCGCGTAAGGGCGCAGGTCGACTTGTTCCTGTACAAGGGCGCGCTGAACGCGCCCTATCCCTCCGTCCTGTTGAAAAAAGATCAAATCACAACCGCCGGATTCACACTCGGATGAAACTGAACCGCCGCCTTCGCTCGCTGCTTATCCTGTTGTGTTCCGGGGTTCTCCCCGGCTTGCTCCTGCCGGTCCCGGCCGCGGCCCAGGACGACGAATACTATCACCCCGAGCTCACGTGGCGATCGATAGAAACGGAGCATTTCTACGTCCACTATCACGAGGGGGAGGAACGGACCGCCCGGGTGGTGGCGAAAATCGGGGAGGAGATCTACCGCCCGGTGACGTCGCTCTACCATCACGAGCCGGACGGCAAGGTGAGCTTCGTGATCAAGGACTACGACGATTATTCGAACGGCGCCGCCTATTTTTTCGACAACAAGATAGAGATCTTCGCCTCCGCGCTCGATTTCGACCTGCGCGGCACGCACAACTGGCTGCGCAACGTGGTGACGCACGAGTTCACGCACATCGTCCAGATTCAAACCTCTCTGAAGTTCGGAAGAAAAATTCCGGCATTTTATCTCCAGTGGCTGCAGTACGAATCGGAGCGGCGGGCCGACGTCCTGTACGGCTATCCCAACGGGATCGTCTCCTACCCGGTCTCCGGGTACGTCGTCCCGAGCTGGTTCGCCGAGGGGGTCGCGCAATACAACAGAAAAGAACTGGGATACGATTCCTGGGACTCCCACCGCGACATGATCCTCCGCATGTACGCGCTCGACAATACCATGCTGACCTGGAACGAGATGTCGGTGTTCGGCAAGACGAGCCTGGGCAACGAATCCTCGTATAATGCGGGATTCGCCTTCGTCCGTTACATCGGAGAGAAGTACGGCGACGACAAGCTGGAGGCGATTTCCCGGAACCTCTCCTCGTTGACGGCGGTGACGATCGACGGCGCAATCGGGTCGGCGGTCGGGAAGAACGGCAGCGATCTCTACGACGAGTGGAAGGAGGAGTTGCGCAAGGAATATGCGGCCCGGACGGCGCCGCTGAAGGGCGCGCTCGTCGAGGGCAAGGTCGTGGGCAATGTCGGCTTCGGCAATTTCTACCCCTCCTTTTCTCCGGACGGGAAGAGCCTCGCGTATGTTTCGAACAAGGAGGCCGACTATTTTTCGCTCTCGTCCATCTACCTGTACGACATCGCCTCGCAGACGGAGAAGCTCCTGAAGCAGGGCGTGCATTCCAATTTCTCCTGGTCTCCGGACGGGAAGAGAATCTTTTACGCCAGGACCAGCCGCGAGAACGACCACTGGTCGAACCTGTCCGACCTCTACGTCTATGATATCGGCCGCGACGATGAAACACGGCTTACGCACGGCCTGCGGGCGAACGCGCCCGCGGTTTCCCCCGACGGGGAAAGGATCGCGTACGTCGCCGGGTCCGACGGCACGCTGAACCTCTACACGATGAAGAACGACGGGTCCGACATCCGGAAGCTCACCGAATACGTGCAGGGCGAGCAGGTTTACAACCCCAGGTGGTCGCCGGACGGAGCCGCCATCCTCTACGAATACTCGATCAAGGACGGAAGAGATATCGCGCTCGTCCCCTCGGTCGGCGGCCCGCCCACCTTTATTATCGCATCGCCGCAGGATGAACGGAATGCCGTTTTTGAGGGGCCCTCAAAAATCATCTATTCGTCCGACCGGACGGGAATTTTCAATCTCTACGAGTACGATCTGGTTTCGAAGCAATCGGTGCAGCTCACCAATGTGCTGGGGGGAGCGTTCATGCCCGCGGTGAACCGGGACGGGGCCATTGCATACGCGTCGTACGCCTCCACCGGGTACAAGATCGCCCTCATGAAAGAGTCCCATCCGCTCGGTTCGGGCGGCAGCTACCTGGCGGACGCGCGTGGCCGGGCCGCGGCGGATTCCGGTGGGGAGAGCGACGGCCCGGAGAAGGACCGCTTCGACTGGAAATCGCTCCGGTCGTACGACGACGCGAAGCTTCCCCCCGCGACCGATACGACGTACAAGAATATCGCCACGAGCCTCACGATCGTTCCGTTCCTGCGGGTCGACAATTACAATCCGCGGAACAAGGGGATCGACGTCCTGAAGCTCGGGGCGTACCTCTTCTCCTACGACGTGCTCGACCGTTACGGATTCTTCGCGGGAGCGGCGTTCAACAAGCTGGGCGAGCGGGACCTCTTCTTCAATTTCGATTACCGGGGAAAAATACCCGGACTCTTTCAGCTCGGGTTGGAGCCCGCCCTCTCGCTGGAGGCGTACAACGTGACCCGGACGACCGGATCGCAGATCGCGCTGCCGCTCGACACGATCGGAGTGGACGTCTCCTACAACCTCCTCGAGTTCGACGTCGCGCTCAAGCAAAAAATCATCAGCGAAGCGCTCGGCATGGAGGTCCGCTACGCACACAGCCGGTACACCGCGTCGGTCGGCGCGTTCAGCCTCCCCGACCTGCCTCCGCCGAACAACCTCGTCCAGGCCTTCAGCGAGCTCTACCTGATCGGCAACGACATCTCGACCACCCTGACGCTGGAGCAGATCGCTCCCTCCCGGACGCAGGACATCAACCCGGTGGGGCGAAGGATCCGCATGCGCTACGACTATGAATTCAACAAGTTTAATCCGTCGAGCGACTACGAGGTCTCCAACGGCCTCCTGGTGCCGAAGTACCAGCAGGTGAACTTCCACCGCCTGGAGTTGGGCTGGAGGGAATCGCAGCGTCTGCCGGGATGGAAGCATACCCTGAGCCTGCAGGTGAGAGGCGGGACGATCTTCGGTCCCCCCGTGGACGAGTTTTTCGATTTTTACATCGGCGGACTCGCGGGCATGAAGGGATATCCGTTCTATTCCATGGGCGGGAACGAATTTGCCATGGCGAACCTCACCTATCGCTTTCCGGTCCTGGAGCACATCGACATGCGCTTTCTCCAGCTCTACTTCGACAAGCTCTACGCCGCGTTCTACGGCGACGTCGGCGAGGCATGGACGGGGGGCGGCCCGGGCGCGCAACAGTTCAGACGGGACGCCGGAATCGAGCTGAGGCTCCAGGCGTTTTCCTACTACGCGTTCCCGACGCGCGTGTTCCTCAATGCGACCTACGGATTCGATCAATTCAACCGTTATTTCAGCAACACAGGCGCGACCGTGACCTACGGGAAGGAATGGAACTTCCATTTCGGCGTCCTGTTCGGCTTCGATCTGGATTAAGGAGAAGGGAGTTACCGATGTCGACTCACGCAGATAACAGGCGCAGGGTTCTTCTGTTGACGGTCTGCGCTATGGCTCTTTCGTTCGCCGGACTGACCGCCGCGGCCGGAGAGAAGCCCGCGGCCGCGCTCACCGGGCATCATTCAATCGACTTTTTCGGCGGAAGCGTCACGGTCCGGAGCGACCACTGGTCGCCTTCGCAACCCCCGCTCCTCCCTGAGGAGGAGCAAACTTCGGGCGAGGAGAAATCCCCCTGGGTCGCGGGCGCATTGTCTCTCGGATTGCCCGGCGCGGGGGAGTTCTATGCGAAGAGCTATATCAAGGCTGCCGCGTTCATCGCGGTGGAAGCGACCTCCTGGATCGTCGCCTACACGTACAATAAGAAAGGCGACCGCCAGACGGGCGATTTTCAGGTCTACGCGGACCAGCACTGGAGCGCGGCGCGGTATGCGAACTGGACGCTCCAGAACGCCGGCACACTGAATCCGGCCATCACCGATCCCGGAAGTTACAACGTGTTTCCCAACGGGTCCACCGATTGCAGCGCGCCGTTCGCCTGCGTGCGCTGGACGGAGCTGAACCGTTTGGAGCGGGATATTTCGGCGGCGTCGGCCAACGGTTACACGCACCAGCTCCCCTACTACGGGGCCCAGCAATACTATGAGTTGATCGGGAAGTACGACGAGTTCAGCCGTGGCTGGGACGACGCGGACCTCCGGCCGATTTCGCAATCGGACCTTCCCCTGAGGAGCAATTCGAAGAGGTTCTACGAGTACGCGGAAATGCGCGCGCAGGCGAACAACCAGTACGACATCGCGAGCACCTTCGTGAGCGTCGCGGTGGTGAATCACATCGTGAGCGCGCTCGACGCCTACTGGTCCGCCACCCGCTACAACCACTCCCTGCATGCGAGCGTGAAGATGAGGGTGGAGCCGACCCAGTACGGCGTCGCCCCCGTCACCGAAGCCCGCATCGAGTACCGGTTCTGACGCCGAAGGCGTCATCCCGACATGCTTCAGGTCGGGATCTTAATTCTTTTCCGCGACAAGTACGATACGGGGGAGGCCCGGTACGAAGCCCAGCTACGTTTACATCCTTTCCAACTTCAACCGCACGACATTCTATACCGGTGTGACGACTGATCTGCGCGCACGCGTTCAAACTCACAGGGATACTGCAGGCTCGAAGTTCGCAACCAAGTACAAACTCAAGGACCTGGTCTATTACGAAGTGTTCAATCAGATCCGGGAAGCGATCCAAAGAGAGAAAGCGCTGAAGAAGTGGCACAGGGAGTGGAAGATTCGTCTCATCCAGTCGGTCAATCCGGATATGCGTGATCTATCTCAGGAGATTCCCTGGACATGGTGAGGCGAAGCCTCATAGCCGCTGACCTAAAACATGTCAGCATGACGAGGGGGAGGGACAGCAACTTCACTCAGGCAGCGGAGCGGCCGACATGTGCCTTCCCATGAAGGGCGTGGGAACAAGATAAGATGCTGACCAGGAGCATGTCAGCATGACGAGGGGGAGGGACAGCAGATTGACTCAGGCCGCGGAGCGGCCGACATGTGCCTTCCCACGCAGAGCGTGGGAACGAGATAGAAGCCGTCCTCCCGACATTTTCTTACTTCGTCCTCCCGAAACTTTTTAAGCTCGTCATCCCGACATGCTCTAGGTCGGGATCTTAATTCTTTTCCGCGACAAATACTACTGAGACTCTTCCTACTTCGGCACACGGATCAGGTTGTAAATCCCCGCGGCGAGGAAGATGATGTTCGCGAGCCACGCCGTCAACAGCGGGTCCAGGTCGCCGTTGTAGCCGAACGCCTGGCTCACCTTCAGGAAGATCATGTAGAGGAAGCAGACCCCCAGGGCGATGCCGAACTCCACCCCGAGGCCGCTCCGCCGCTTGACCGACGAGAACGGAATTCCGAAGAGCACGACCACCACGCTTGCGAACGGAAAGGCGGATTTTCCGTAGAGGTCCACCATCCACCGCGCCACGTCCTGCCCCGCCCGCCTCTGATTCTCGATGAACTGGCGGAGGTCCGGGAGGTCCATTTCATCCGGCTTCTGCTGCTTTTTCCTGATGTCCTCCGCTGAAAAATTCAACGCCCCGACGGCGCGGGACACGAACGGTTGCATCGATTCCTTCCCTCCGTCGAATCTCCTCCATGTCCCGTTAAACAGGCTCCACGATTTCTGTTCGGGGTCCCAGCGCATCTCGGCCGCGTCGTACCGGGCGCGGAGGACGGTCGGATCGTTCGGATCGAACTCCTGGATGCTCACCTGGTGCGCGACGGCGCGGCTGTCCTCGAACATGCCGATCGAAAGGATTCTCACAGGCGAATCCTGGATGTAGATGTTGTTCTTCGCCACGTACTCGACGTTCTTTTGAAAGTAATTCCGCCCGAGCTCGAACTTCTTCTTGTTCGCGAACGGCACGATCCATCCGTTGAAATAAATCGAGACGCCGCTCACGAGCAGCGCGAAAATCAGGAGCGGAGCCATGAACCGGTAGAGGCTCATCCCGCCCGATTTCAACGTCGTGAGCTCGTTGAACGTGGAGAGGCGGCCCGTGGTAAACAGAGCCGACAGAAGCATCGCGACGGGGATCATCAGCTTGATGATCTCGGGAAGAAAATACATGTAGTAGGTCGCGATCAGCCCGATGCCGGCGCTCCGGTCGAGAAAATCGTCCAGGTTTTCCATCATGTCGACGACCACGAAGATCACCATGAAGGCGAGAAGCGAGAAGAGCGCGGTCTGAATGAACTGGCGGAGGATGTACCGGTCGATGATCCTCATCAGAGGCCTTCCCCTTCGGCGCCCGGCTCGACGGGGGTTCTGAGCGATCGCGGGACGAATCTCCGGAACCAGGCCCAGTTGATCGAGGGGGTTTCGCGCCCCATCCGGACGGTGAGATAGATTCCGATGGCGCCGATGACGATATCCGCCCCCCACATCCCGATCCAGGGGGGGATGATCGCGCGGTCGGCGAGCTTCTCTCCGCCGATCAGAGCGGCCCAGTAGATGAGAAAAAATCCGAAGCTCATCGAAGCCGCGACCGCAAACGTCCCGCGGCGGGCCATGATCCCGAGGGGCGCGCCGATGAACACGAAGACGATGCATGCGACGGGAATCGCATAGTGCTTGTTGAACTCGACGAGATACTGGTTGATCTGGTCCTGGTTGTACTTGACAAGCATCATCTGGTTGTCGATCGCGCTCGCCGTCGCGCGCGCGTTCACGATCGCAAGCTGGATCGCCTGCGCGCGGAGAGGGAGGGACGGGGCGCCCGGGGATCCGGGGATACTCCGGCGAAACGCCCCGTAGGGGGTAAAGCCTTCGCGGCCGGAGAGCGGCACCCTGGAGCGGGCCGCGGCGTTCACGACCTCGAGGCTGTCGGCCAGGCGTTGCAGGTCCCCGGCGCTCATTTCCCGGTCGCCGCGGCTCAGCGCGTTTTCGTTCGACCGCTCAAAATCAAACCCTTCCGTATTCATCACGATACGGTGGCGGACATACCGCATCCTCCGGTACGACTGGAAGTTGCTCGTCCCGACCTGGTGAATTTCTCCGTTGAAGAGATCCATGATCAGTTTTCGCTGGTCGGGCGTGAAGCTCACCTTGCCGCGCTCGGCGGTGACGACGACATTCGTGGCCGGATCGGTATAATCGTAGATCGTGATCCCCTCCAGGTCGTTGGAATTCTCGAAAGTCTTCCGCGCGAGGATGCTGTAGCCGGCGAGCTCCTGCGAGAAGAGGCCCGGAAGGATCGCGAGCGTGGGCTTCACCTTCCGGATGTCGACCATCAGGACTTTTACCCGGTGGTTCGCCTCGGGAAGCACCTTGTTGTAAAACTCGATCATCAGGTAGGTAAGGACCAGCGAGACGAGGAGAACCGGAAGCATCATCCGGTAGAGGCTCATCCCGCCCGCCTTCATGGCGGTGACCTCGTGGTTCGCCGAGAGCGTTCCGAAACCCATCAATGTGGAGACGAGGACGGACATGGGGCCCGCGAGGACCACCATCCAGGCCAGATTCAGCGTGATCAACTCCCCGATCACCCACCAGCTGAGGCCTTTTCCCACGAGCTGGTCGATGAATTTCATGACGAACTGGAGGAGAAAAATGAACATCAGCGTCACAAACGAGAAGAGGAAGGGCGCAATGTGGGCGCGGAGAATGTGGAAATCGAGACGCATGGGTAAATATAGGTTCAAAGGGTTGCATTTACAAACGTTTCCGGATTCCCGGCACGCCCGAGGCACCGGTAGGCGCGACCTTCAGGTCGCGTGCCTTTGTAGGGGCGGGGCATGCCCCGCCCGGAAGCTCAGATGATACGATGACCCTAGCGGGCGACGCATGCGTCGCCCCTACATCAGGCGACATGCCAAACCGAACAAACGCAGGCTAAAGCCTGCGCCTACCAAGCCCGAAGCGTCGGTAGGCGCGACCTTCAGGTCGCGTGCAGCCTGACGCAGGCTAAAGCCTGCGGCTACCGAGCCCGAGGCATCGGCTTCTGGGACGCTCCAGCGTCCACGGCTCTGCGATAGCGAACGGATTAGCGGGATCGGGTAATGATTTACTTGATATTTGATGCGCCAGGGCACATGTCAGTTGCGTATGAAGAACCTTTTACCTACATTATTAAGCGATCTTCCGCCCGCATGAAGAAACGATTCGGCGGAATTTTTTTAGGTCGACATTCCATCAACGAGGTGAAAGGAGCCGTTTAGTATCGAATCTTGCTGACTCTGTTTTGTGCGTGTCGTGGTGCGGTGTAACGCTACAAAGTCGTATTTAACAAGATTAACATACTAAGCTTGGCTCAACATCTCCGATGTCTGCGCGGGATCGTTGTATCCCTCCACCCCCGCGTATTCCCCCGTGTGATTATCCTTGCGGCGGCGTTCATCGCCATGCTGCTGCTTTGCCCGCGCGTGGCCCATGCTCAGATCGGGTCGCTGGCCGACTCGCTCGCCCGCGTGGATTCGCTTGTGCGGGCCGACTCCCTCAGGGCGGACAGCGTTCAGAGGGGCCTTGCGTTCCCGTTCCCGGGGCGAAACGATACTGCGGTTGCCGCGCAGCGGCTGAGGATGCGGGACTCGCTCCGGGCCCACCGCGACTCGCTCAACTTTTTCCGCGATTCCCTCCATGTGCGGCGCGATACCCTGAAAGTCGACACGACCTGGGTGGTGTACAAGGATTCGACCTCCCGGATACGGCAATTCGTCCACCGGCGGCGGGACGGACCTTCGGCCGAATTTTTTCCGCGGGAAAACCAGCGGCTCTTCCTCCGCGTCCGTTCACCCGCCTATACGCGCGATGTGACGATCGATTCGTCGGGGCAATACGTCAGCGCCCGCGAGATGGTCAACGGCAAGGATGTCAGAATCCCCAACGCGGTGCCCCTGAACGATTACATCCAGCTCCGTTCCCGGCAGGAAATCCGGAACAACTGGCGCGAGTTCGTCAGCAAATATCAGTACAAGGAAAACCGTGATCAGCTCGGCGGCTTCTTCTCTTCCCTGACGAGCATCGAGATTCCCGTTCCCGCGAACCCGCTCCTGAGCATTTTCGGCGGCAGGGGCATCAAGCTGAACGTGTCGGGCGCGGTCGATATCCGGGCGGCGTTCAGGAACCAGAAGTCCGACCAGGTCACGGTCTCGCAGCTCGATCAATCCCGCAGCGAGCCCGACTTCAATCAGGACGTGCAGGTCAACGTCAACGGCACCGTGGGCGACAAGCTGAACATCCTCGCGGACTGGAACACGCAGCGGACCTTCGAGTACGAGAACCAGTTGAAGATCAAGTACACCGGGTACGACGACGAGATCGTCCAGAGCGTCGAAGCCGGAAACGTTTCGCTCCAGACCCCGTCGCTGATCGGTGGCGGCCAGGCGCTCTTCGGGATCAAGGCGAGGATGCAGGCGGGGCCGATGACGCTCACGACGCTCCTCTCGCAGAAAAAGGGGCAGACGAAAGAGCTGACCCTCACCGGCGGCGCTCAATCGAACGCGTTCGATCTCTACCCGTGGCAATACAGCAGAAACTATTATTTCGTCGACACCTCCTACCGGAAAAACTGGGAAGTCCTGCACAGCTCCACGATCCCCGATATCGGTCCCTATCCCGACATCGTGAACAAGCAGATCGTGCAGATCGACGTCTGGCAGAACGTCCAGATCATCAACCAGCAGAATTACGGCACCTACGTGAAGGCGTCGGCCTACATCGATATGCCGCCGCACCAGCTGGCCACGCGGTCGAACCCCGGGACTCCGCTCGACACGGCCGCGATCGCCCTGTTCGATACCACCTCTCCCGGGCGGTTTAAATCGGGGTACTGGACCAGGCTCGATCCGTCCAAGGACTACCGGTACGACCGGTATGGCGGTTACATTACGATTCTCACGAACGTCAACGAGCAGGTGGCCTACGCGGTGAATTACATCACCGCCGACGGCACCGTCTACGGGGACAGCGTCGAGCACAAATTCTATCTGAAGATGGTCAAGCCGGAAAACCTTCAGGATCATCCGAGCTATAAACCGGCGTGGGACCTGATGTTGAAGAACGTCTATCCGCTCGGGGGGAGGGATTTGAAGCAGGAAGGGTTCGATTTCAAGCTTCTTCGGCGGACGGAGGCGGCGCCGATCTTCCAGATCTACAGCACGAATCTGCTCCAGGTCCTCTCTCTCGACCGCTTCAATGCGTCGGGTGTCCTGCCCCCGGACGGCGTCTTCGATTTTCTGAAGGGGATCACGGTGGACGTCGACCGTGCGGAGGTGATCTTCCCGACGCTCCGGCCGTTCGATTCCACGATCGTCCAGTATTTCCGGAAGACCAACGGGATCGCAATCTCGGACTCGCTTCTGTTTCACGACATTTACGACACGACGGTCGCGGCCGTCCAGAACAATAACGCGAACAACCGGTACTACATGCACGTCACCTCCTCGACCTCCCAGTCGAGCCGTTACCCGCTCGGTTTCAACCTGGTCGAAGGAAGCGTGCAGGTCTTGCTGAACGGTTCCCCGCTTCAGCCCAATATCGATTACACCGTCGATTATATCGTCGGCGAGGTGGTTATCCGGAACCCCGCGGCCCTCGTTCCCGGGGCGAACGTGCAGGTGAAATACGAAACGAACGACCTGTTCCAGCTTGCCTCCAAGACGCTGATCGGCGCCCGCGGCGAGGTGTCGAATTTTCTTCCCAACACGAACCTCGGGTTCACCGTGATGAACCTCAGCCAGGCGACGCTGAGCGACAAAGTCCGTTTGGGAGAGGAGCCCACGCAAAACCTGATCGGCGGCGCCGATATGACGACGTCGTTCAACCTCCCGTTCCTGACCAGTCTCATCGGCTCGATCCCGTTCTACCACACCAGGGAGATGTCGAGCATCAGGCTGAGCGGTGAGGCCGCCTATGTCATTCCAAACCCGAACACGAAGACGAGCACGATCGCCGACGATAACGGCGCAAGCATCGCGTACCTCGATGATTTTGAGGGAGCGAGGCGCACGATTCCGCTCCCGATCTCGTACACCCAGTGGCATCTCGCGAGCCCGCCGGTCTATTCCCTGCTTCCCGGCGGTCTTACCCCCGCCGAACGATCCTATTACAAGGCTAAGCTGGCCTGGTATAACCGCCTTCCGAGCGACGTGGTTTCTCAGGAGATCTGGCCGCTGCGACAGGTGCGCACCGGGGAAAACCAGGTGACCGTGCTGAACCTCGATTACGACCCCGATCGCCGGGGGATGTTTAATTATTCTCCGAGGCTCGACTCCACGCTTCACCGGGAGGGAACGGCCTTCGATCTGATCGATCCCAGGGACAGCCGGCAGCTCCGCCAGAGGAACTGGGCCGGTGTGATGCGGTACATGAACAACACGGGAGGGCTCCTCGACCAGAACATCTCCTACCTTGAACTCTGGATGAAAGTATCGGGCCCGGATCTGCAGGAGCTGAAGCACGGGCGGCTGTACGTCGATCTCGGGCGCATCAGCGAGGATGTGATTCCGAACGGCCGTTTAAATTCCGAAGATCTCATCGTCTCGCCCGATAACCCGAGCGGGATTCCGAACAACGTCCTGAACCCCGGGGAGGATGTGGGCCTCGACATGCTTGCGGACAGCGCGGAGCGGCGCGTCTATGCCGATTTCCTCGAGTCGAACCGGGACGATTCGAAGATCGACTCTCTTCGCCTCGATCCGAGCGGCGACGACTGGGCCTATGTCACCGGTTCGGGGGACTTCAGCCATCTGAACGGCGAGGAAGGGAACGGCAACGCGGTGGACGGCCGCCTTCCCGAAACCGAGGATCTGAACAGCAACGGATCGGCGGACCAGGTCGACCTCTACGCGGAATACGAAGTGCCGCTCGACAGCGTCTACATCGATTCGCTCGGCAGGGAGCAGCGTAACACGCTCATCGTCGGCGGGAACGTATGGCGGCAGATACGGATTCCTCTTTTTGACGCGAACCGCATCATCGGCGGAGAGCAGTCGATCACGTCCGTCCTCAGCGACGTGCAGTACATGCGCCTCTGGGTCTCCGGCGTGCAGCACCCGGTGAGCATCAGGATAGCGGAAATGGATTTTGTCGGGAACCAGTGGCTCGAGCGCACACAGAGCGACTCGACGTTGAAGGTCTCTACGGTCAATATCGAGGACAATCCCTCGTACGTCTCGCCCCCCGGAGTGATCCGCGAGCGGGACAAGACCCAGCCGGACCAGGTCATCCTCGGCAACGAGCAATCGCTCGCGCTCATTCTCGACGGCCTGAGGCGCGGGGATTCCCGCCAGGTGTACCGTTCGTTCGCCGTGAGGCCGCTGGATCTCTTCAATTACAAGGCGATGAAGATGTTCGTGCACGGAGACAACGCGTTCGGCTTTTTCGGGCCGGACCGGTACGACGCGGAGGTCTTCATCCGGTTCGGATCCGATTCGCTGAATTTCTACGAGTACCGGGCCCCGGTTCATCCGGGATGGGACCCCCTCAACGACATGAACATCGTCTTCTCCGAGCTCACATCGGTGAAGGCGAGCAGGGATTCCGTGAATAAACTGTTCATCGATCCGGTCAGCAAGTACCGGAAAGACGCTCCTCCGGGAGCTTCATACGGCATCAGGGGAAATCCATCGCTCCGGCAGATCCGCGAGATCTCGATCGGCATCGAAAACCCCGCGGCGCAGGGCGGGCGATTTCCTCTCGTGGGACAGGTATGGGTCAATGAGCTCCGCCTCACCGATGTCAACAATGCCAAGGGCTATGCGTACCACTTCGACACCCAGGTGAAGCTCGCGGACCTGGGCGGAGTGAGCTTCAACTATGCGAAAACCGATCCGAACTTTCACGCCCTCGACCAGAGTTTCGGAAACCAGAACACCACGGTGAGCTGGGGAGTCAACTCGAGCATCTCGCTCGACAAGTTCTTCTCGCCGGCATGGGCGGGAACGACGGTTCCGCTGGGGTACTCTCACACCGAGAATCTCACCAAACCCGTCTACCTCCCGGGGAGCGACGTGGTCGTGACGTCCGCCGCGGACAGGGCGGCGGGCAGCCGGACCGACCCCAAGGAGTCCGCACGGGTGCGCGACAGCGTCATCACGGGATCGCAGTACCTCCACGTGCAGGACTCCTATTCACTTCCCAACTTCCGCCTCGTCCTGCCGACGCAGTTGTGGTTCATTCGCGACACGTTCAGCAAGCTGTCATACTCGTTCAATTACACGACCGCGCACGACAGGGATCCCTCGATCACGACGCGAAGCTCGTGGCTGTGGAATTTCAGGGTCAGTTACGGATTGTCCCTCCCGGAATACTATGTGCAGCCGTTCAAGAGTATCTTCAGCGGGATTTTCATGCTGGACGGATTCAAGGATTGGAAATTCTATTATGTTCCGATCAACAACCTTTCGGCGAATGTCAGCGCCCAGCGCTCCCGCACGTTCGAACTCGGGAGCGATCCGGCGAGCATTCCCAGGGATACGCGAAACTTCAGCGGCGGGAAATCGTTCGGGTTCGGCTGGAAGCTGACCGAAGGCGGCCTCCTCGGCCTCGCCGGCGATTATGGCGCATCGCTCGACAAGAACCTGCTTCCCCTCGACAACGACAGCGTGGGGCGCGGTTTCCAAAAGATTCTTCGAGCCATCTTCGTCGCGGGCGAAGACAGCCGGTTCGGCCAGAGGGTGACGATTAATTCGAAGCCGAAGATTCCGGACGTGTTCGATCTTCCGAAATATGCCACGCTGAACGCCGGGTACGCCGTGAACTACGGCTGGCAAAACTCCTTCCAGAACGGGGACCTGGGAAAGAGCGCGGGATGGGACAACAATATCACCCTTTCGCTCGATTTCCGGTTGAAGTCCTTTACCGACCCGTGGTTCCGGTCGTCGGGTGACGCCGCCCAGCCGCCGGCGCCTTCCGCCGCCCCGAAAAACCCTTCGGACACGTCGGCGGGGAAGGACAAACCGCAGACCGAGAAGAAAAGCAACGCCTCCGGCCTGCTCGCGGGCCTGAAGACCGCCGCCAAAATATTCCTGCAAATCCCCTTTCTCAATTACGAGACGATCAACATATCCTTCTCGCAGACGAACAGGGTCTCGAACAGCGGAGTGGTCGGCGCGACCGGATTTCAGAATTTTTGGGCTCGCGCGCCCTGGCAGGGCTCGCTGCCCCGCTACGGTCCGTCGCGCCTCTACCAGCTCGGCCTTGTTTCGGACCCGTCGGGAGATCTGCGGTTCACGCCCAGCTCGCGCTTTCCTTTTCTGGGGTGGACGACGGAACCGGGGATTCGGCCCCCCTACGGCGCCCTGTCCGATCAATTCGGCCAGACAAACAACGTCACGCTCCGGACGAACCGCCCGCTGTGGGAAGGCGCGACTCTCGAGCTCAACTGGAAGGTCGGGTGGCAGTTCCAGAAGAATACGACCTTCCAGACCAACCAGTTCGGGTTCCGCGACAGCAACAGCGCCACCTTCGCGACCCAGGGGAGCATCGAGCGCACGTACCTCTCGATTCCTCCGGTCTTCATCTTCAAGCCGATCAGCGGCAGCCTCGAGAAGGTCGGCAAGAATTATGACGAGGCCCTCGGAAAGGGGACTCCCGCCGCGGACGCGCTCGCGGAATCGTTCGAAAAGGGGCTGGAAGCTCTTCCGTTTCTCAACAGGATCTTCGGCCAGTATGTGCCGCGTCCGAACTGGACCGTCCGCTGGGACGGGGTCGAGAAGGTCATCGGAATTTCGAGCGTCGTCGACCGCATGTCGTTTGAACACTCCTACTCCTCGAGCTTCCGGAGGGACTTCCGGGGGGACCTGACCAGCGACCTCGGGGGAGAGCGGACGGACGTGGAGCGCGTCGTCTACGGCTTCGCTCCGCTTCTCGGCGTGAACGCCTCGTTCAAGGAAGTGTTGAAGGGCAATTTGTCCGGGAACCTCCGGTACAATACGGCCACCACGTACGACCTGAACATCGCCGGGCTGAACATCGTGGAGACGGGGACGCAGGAAATGTCCCTGTCGCTGACCTACTCCCGCAAAGGGTTCAAGTTCCCGCTGTTCGGGCTGAACCTGAGCAACGACGTCGATCTCTCCGTCACGTTCTCGCGCGCCAAGAACGCGCGGCGCTCGTACGACCCCGCGTTTCTCAGCCTCAGCCAGGAAGGTATCCCGATCGAGGGGAGCACCCGGACAAATCTTGAACCGAGGATCCGGTATGTGCTGAGCAGCAGGGTGTCGGCGGCTCTCTTCTACCGGCTGACGAAAATCGCGCCCGATGATCAGGGCTCGCCCATCCCCGGAACGACGACGAACGAAGCGGGGGTCGAGATCCATATTACGATCTGAAGCAGTGCTGTGCGTCGTACCGGAACGCATCTGATCGGGATCTACTCAGAGGCTCGTCATCCCGACATGTTTCTGGTCGGGATCTTTCTAAAAGCGTTGAAAGATGCTGACCAGGAGCATGTCAGCATGACGAGTTTGAGAGAGCCGCGGTGAAACGCAGACACCACCGCGTGCTCCGTTGACTCTCTTTCTCGAAATACTTACTTTCAATTCGGGGGTACCGCAATGACCGTCATGACTGCAACGAAAGGCAAAATTCTCTGGGTTGACGATGAAATCGAGCTTCTCCGGTCTCATATTCTTCTCCTTTCGGAAAAGGGGTACAATGTCGAGACCGCCACGAACGGGGAGGACGCGGTTCAGCTCGTCAAGGAACGGTCGTTCGATCTCGTGTTTCTCGATGAGATGATGGCCGGCATCGGGGGCCTCCGGACCCTCTCCATGATTAAGGACATCCGGCCCGAGCTTCCGGTCGTCATGATCACGAAAAACGAGGACGAAGGGCTGATGGAGGAGGCGATCGGAGTCAAGATCAGCGACTACCTGACCAAGCCCGTCAATCCCAGCCAGGTCCTCCTTGCCTGCAAGAAATTCCTCGAGGGAAGGAAAATCACGGGGGCGCATGTCTCCCGCGACTACATCAAGGAATTCAACGAGATTTCCATCGCGCTGCAGAATAATCTCACGGCGGACGAGTGGACCGCGCTCTATGCGAAGCTCGTGGACCGGTCGCTGGAGCTCGACCTCCACCCCGAGCTCGGGCTCAAGCAGACGCTCACCGACCAGTTCCGCGAGTGCAACGTCGAGTTTTCGAAATTCATCGAACGGAATTACCGGCACTGGCTCGGGCAGGCGAAGCGCCCCACCCTCTCGGTCGACATCGTGGAGAAATACCTCATCCCCCAGCTCCAGCCCGGGCGATCGGTCTTCTTTTTCGTCATCGACTGCCTCCGGATGGACCAGTGGATGATGATGGAATCGGTGCTGCGGGAGTATTTCGACATCTCCCGCGAGTATTACTATTCGATTCTTCCGACCGCGACTCCCTATTCGCGCAACGCGATTTTCAGCGGCGCCTTCCCCGATGAGATCGAGGTCCGCTTTCCGGAGATCTGGGAAAAATGGGAGGACGACGACAACAGCCAGAACCGGTATGAGCATCAGTTCCTGGAGAACCTGCTCGAGCGCCGGAAGGTGCATCTGAAGCCCGAGTCGAAGTATGTGAAGATCCTGGACCCCGAGTTCGGCCGCAGCATCGAGCAGAGCATCAATTCCTACGCCAAAAACCCGCTCACCTCGATCGTGGTGAACTTTGTCGACATGCTCGCGCACGGGCGGTCCGACTCGCAGCTCCTGAAGGAAATAGCGCCGGATGAGGCCGCGTACCGGTCGCTGACGCAATCGTGGTTCATGCACTCGTCGCTTCTCGGAATGTTGAAAACCCTCGCCCGGCAGAAGAACGTCAAGATCGTTCTGACGACCGATCACGGGAGCATCCGGAGCCTTCGAAGCACGAAGGTGATCGGCGACAGGGAAGCGTCCACGAACCTGCGCTACAAGTACGGGAGAAACCTCAAGTGCGACGAACGCCATGCGATCTTCGTGAAAAACCCGGCCGATTTCCGGCTGCCCAAGCGAAGCGTGACCATCAACTACCTGGTCGCGAAGGAAGACTATTACTTTGTCTATCCGACCGAGTTCCATAAGTATGTGAACCAGTATCGCGACAGTTTCCAGCACGGCGGAATATCGATGGAGGAGATGATACTTCCCGTGGTCACGCTTGACCCGAAACCGTAGCGCAGAGGGCGGTACGGCTCCCCCGGAAACCTACAACACACGTACGGAACGGGAGACCGCGGGCCTCGGCGGGGACCTTGGCCGGAGGCTCCGACCGGGCGATACCGTCGCGCTCTACGGGGAGCTGGGGACGGGCAAGACCCGCTTCATCCAGGGAATTTGCAAGGCGCTCGGCGTCAACGAACATGTCGCAAGCCCGACCTTCACCATCGTGAACGAATATCATACGGCCGCATTCGATATCTACCATTTCGATCTCTACCGCGTGAACTCGATCGCCGAACTGCGCGACCTCGGTTTCGAGGAATACGTTTCGGGAGACGGAGTCTGCCTCATCGAGTGGGCCGAAAAGGCGGCGGCCGTTCTTCCGGCAAGAAGGTATGACGTCGTGTTGAAATTCGGGACAGGGCCGATTTCCGGAACACGGACCGGCCCCGGTCCGGCGTGTCGCGGGAGCCGCGACCTGCGCGAAATCACCATTACACAGATCCTCGGGGTGGCTGCATGACCGTCCTTGCGATAGAGACGGCTACCGCTGTGTGCGCGGCCTCGGTCGTCCGGGACGGCGCGGTCCTGGCGGAGAGCAGGGTGGAGTCGCGGCACGTGCATTCCGAG
Organism: Bacteroidota bacterium; assembly: GCA_036522515.1. Lineage (NCBI taxonomy): Bacteria > Pseudomonadati > Bacteroidota > Bacteroidota bacterium. The sequence goes on along the minus strand of DATDFQ010000057.1, from coordinate 21,255 downwards.
AAACTATTGCCCATGATGGATGAAGCATTCAGATCGGCGGGCGTCGCGCCCGCCCAAATCGACGGCATCGCCGTTTCGATCGGCCCGGGTTCGTTTACGGGCTTGCGGATCGGCCTCAGTGTCGCGAAAGGACTCGCCTATGCCTGGGAGAAGCCGCTGATTCCGGTTCAGACGCTCGAGGCGCTCGCGATGCATGCCGTGGAGCAGTCGCTCGCGGTCGCCGGAGGATTCGTTCTTCCGATGATCGACGCGCGGCGCGCGGAGGTGTATGCGGCTCTCTATCGCCGGGTGGGGGGGAACCTCGAAGAAATCATTCCCCCGCGAGCCGCGCAGCTTCGCGACCTTGAGGGGATCCTTCCCGGGGAGTCGCCGGTCGTCGTCATGGGAGACGGAGCCGTAAAATTTCTGGAATATCTTGAGCTCGGGAAGTCGCCGGCGCGCTCCCGGTTCGTGTTCCCTCCTATGGAAGCCCGGCAGTGCAGCGCCTCGGCGGTCGGGCTGCTCGGGGAACGGGCCCTTGCGGCCGGGCGCACGGGCGTCGTCGCGGATCTCGAGCCTTTTTATGTAAAGGATTTTCAGTCGCTGGTCGGCGCCGGTCAGCACGGGGTGGTGTCCTGATGGCCTGGTTCCGCCGCTCCAAAGCGAGCATCATGGCCGATCCCCAGCGCAAGGACACGCCCGACGGGATGTGGACCAAGTGCGAGGGTTGCGGCGAGATCATTCACCGGAAGCAACTCGAGCAGCAGTTCTATACCTGCATCAAATGCAATTATCACTTCCGGATCGGGAGCAAGGAGTATCTGTCGATCCTGATCGACGAGGGAACGTTCAAGGAGCTCGACCGGAAAATGAAGTCCACCGATCCGCTCGAATTCCAGGATACCAAGCGCTATAAGGACCGTATCCGGGAGACCATGAGGAAGACCGGTCTGAACGATGCGGTGCGAACCGGAACCGGCAAGCTCGGCGGAGTGAGCGTGGCGATCGGCGTCATGGATTTCAGTTTTATCGGCGGGAGCATGGGTTCGGTGGTGGGAGAGAAAGTCGCGCGGGCGATCCAGAAGTCGCTCAAATCCAAGGTTCCGCTTGTGACCGTTTCATCGAGCGGGGGCGCGCGCATGATGGAGGGGGCCCTGTCGCTCATGCAGCTTGCAAAGACGAGCGCGAAGCTTGCACAGCTCTCGGATGCCGGTATCCCCTATATCTCGGTCATGACAGACCCGACCACCGGCGGCGTTACGGCCAGTTACGCGATGCTGGGCGATATCAACATCGCCGAGCCGGGGGCGCTCATCGGATTCGCCGGTCCGCGGGTGATCAAGCAAACCATCGGAAAAGACCTGCCGGAGGGCTTTCAGCGGTCCGAGTTTCAGCTCGAACACGGCTTTGTGGATGTCGTCATCCATCGCAAGGAGATGAAGGAGACCATCACCCGGCTCCTGAAGCTGATGACCGAGTAGGAGAGTTTCCCCCCGTCTCACCCTCCCGTAGCATGCTCCCGAAACGCCGTTTCAACCTGGGTTCTAATATTCGCCTCGCGGGAGCACGATCGCTCTAACCCCTGGCTTTGGTAGCCGCAGCCTTTAGGCTGCGTCATCCGGCACGCGACCTGAAGGTCGCGCCTACCGACATCCATTAACCGTTGTTGTAGGGGCGGGGCATGCCCCGCCCGGCGTTTCAGGTATCACGATCATTCCGGGCGACGCATGCGTCGCCCCTACGGTAGGCGCAGGCTTTAGCCTGCGCCTGCACGCGACCTGAAGGTCGCGCCTACCAAATCCTCCGCCTTCTTCCGGTTCCGAGCCTCCTCAATTTCCTCATTTCTGAGCCCCTGAAGGTCAGTATTTGGTCACCTGTCTCAACCAATACTTTCATAGAGACCCGCAAGGTATTGATATTAAGATAAATATTTATTAATTTGACTTCACGTATGAACATCCATATCATAGGAGTCCCGATGGACTTGGGTGCCGGCCGGCGCGGAGTCGACATGGGCCCTTCCGCGATCAGAATCGCCGGAATCGGCCCCCGTCTGACGGAACTCGGGTACACGGTCAACGACGAAGGCGATCTTACGATCAAAACGCAGGAGGAACAGCGGATCCTTGATCCGCTTGCCAAATACCTGCCGGAGATCGCCCGGGCCGTAGGCGTCCTGAGCCGGAAAGTCGAGAAAGTTCTCGAGCGGGGTCACTTTCCCCTGGTATTGGGGGGCGACCATTCCATCGCGATCGGGACCATCAGCGGCGTCGCGGTCCATGCCCGGAAGCGCCGCAAGAAACTGGGCGTGTTCTGGATCGATGCCCACGGCGACTTCAACACGCCGGAAAGCTCGCCCTCGGGAAATATCCACGGCATGCCTCTGGCGATTTGCACGGGGCTCGGCCCGCGGGCACTAACGCGCATCGGCGGGACGTTTAGAAAGGTGGAACCCCAGAATGTGGCGATTATCGGTGTGCGGACGCTCGACAAGGGCGAGCGGGACAATCTGATCAAGTACGGTGTGAAGATTTTCACGATGGAAGAGATCGACAAGTTCGGGATTCATCGCGTCATGAAATCTGCCCTTCAGAAGGTGGGGAGGCAGGTCGACCTGTTGCACGTGAGCTTTGACCTCGACAGCGTCGATCCGGTCTATGCACCGGGGGTCGGGACGCCGGTCAAAGGAGGCCTCGATTACCGCGAGGCGCACCTCATCATGGAGATGCTCGCCGAATCGAAGAAGATGTCTTCCCTGGAGCTCGTCGAGGTAAACCCCATCATCGACAATCGCAACCAATCGGCGGAATTCGCCGTAGAGTTGGTACAGTCCGCATTCGGCAAGAAAATATTGTGAGGACACTCGAACCCGTGGAAGCTGACCCGAAGATCCCAGGCCGGGACGAAGAGCATTACCGGATCGAGATCAGGGGGAGGCGGATCGGCGACTTCTCATCGTTACAGGTGGGGCCGGACCCCGGAGACGACGCGCCCCGGCGCGCGACCGTGCAGTCGATTTCGGGGGCGATGCACCTGCGGAAATCGTATCTCTCCGACAGCGATTTCCGGCGGATCAGGGTTGTGGCGCTCCTTAGCGGCCTCCTGCTTCACTTCACGGTGATCGTCGGCCTTCTGTTTTACCTCGAGCGGCAGCTTGAGAAATCCAATTTGGAGGAAACCCCCTTCGGAAGCAGCGGCGGCGGCGGCGGGGAGGACGAGCAGTCGCTCGTGTTGCAATTCGGGCCGCAGAGCAATCCCGATCAGGGGAAGCAGGCAAAAGAAAATTCCACGCGGGGAAGGGTCAACCTGATCGACCTCTATATCTACAGCGAAGTCGAGCACGCGCAGCCGGTCGTGATTAAAGAACCTCCCAAGACGGCCGTAAAGAAAGTGAAGAAGCAACAAACGATCATCGCCGAGAACCTCCCCACACGCTGGGTCCGCCACGGATCGGGTCCGGGTACCGGCGGAGGAGCCGGGGGAGGAAGCGGCGGCGGCATCGGGAAATCGATCGGCTACTCGATCGACTGGGGCGGCACCGGCGGACGGCGGCTCCTCAGCGGGCTCTATCCCCGCTACCCCGAAGGCACCGACAAGCAAATGGTGGTCGTGCTGCAATTTACGGTGCTGCCGGACGGCTCTGTCGACGCCATCCTCCCGACCCGCAAGACCGACGAAATCCTGGAAAGCGCATCGATTGCCGCTCTGCGTACCTGGCGCTTCGAACCGCTCCCCCAGCAAGTCGCGCCGAAATCTCAGACCGGCAAGGTGGGTTTTAATTTCAAGCTCGAGCTTTCCCATTAACGAAAGGTAAATCGATCTCATGAACGTCCGAACTGGTAGCGGAAGACGCATCCCCTTTTTCATCCTGCTGGCCCTGGCGGCGCAGACTCTTCTCAACGCGCAGGAGTCCAGGCGGCTGCAACCCCAATGGTGGTTTGGCGGAGCCGTCGGCCCCAATTTCAACACCTACAGCAGCGATATCAACAGCTCGCAGTTTTACCCGCCGGGATATGTCGGTGCCGTTCCTTCCCTGCCTTCGTTCACGAAAGGCACGGGAGCGGGTGTCTTTCTCTCCCCGCTGCTCGAATATCGCCCCGATCCCGTCTGGGGCGGCATGCTGATGCTCGGTTTCGACGGGCGCGGCGGGTCGTTCACCGACGTGAGCGGCAGCGGGGTGACCCGCACGCTGAGGACTTCCCTGAACTACATCAGCCTGGAGCCGAGCGTGCGCGCGACGCCTTTCAGCGCCCCGCTCTATTTCTTTGCCGGGCCGAGATTGGGTTTTAGCGTCTCCAAGTCGTACACGTTCACCGAAGTCGGGGGTCCGGAATTCAGCGGAGATTGGACCGGTTCGCGCGGAACCGTCTTCGGCGCGCAGATCGGCGCCGGGTATGACATCCCCATCTCCGACCCCAATTCCTCCTCGCAGATCGAGCTCTCGCCCTTCGTCGCCTTTCATTTCGGGCAGGGACCGAGATCGGAGGAGAGCTGGACGCTGACGACCCTTCGCGCCGGGTTGGCGTTGAAATTCGGCTCCGGGTCCGAGGCGAGACAAACCGCCAGCGGCGAAGTCCAGTTCGCCGTCCGCGCGCCGAAGCTGATACCGGTCGAGCGGAAGGTCAAGGAAACGTTCCCGATGCGAAATTGCATCTTCTTCGACGAGGGATCGAACACCATTCCCGCCCGGTATATCTCGCTCACCCAGTCACAGGCCTCCTCGTTTCGGGAGGAGCAGCTCGTTCAACCGGAACCCAAGGATTTGTCGGGCCGGTCCCGCCGCCAGTTGACCGTGTATCATAACATCCTGAACGTTCTCGGCGACAGGATGCGCCGCCATCCGTCTGCCACGCTCAAGCTGAGCGGGGCGTCCGAGCAGGGCGCGTCGAACGGCCGCGAGCTTGCCGAGGCCGTGAAGCGCTATCTCGTGGACCTCTTCGGAATCGACGGCGGCAGGATTGTCACCGATGGAAGGACGAAACCCGAAATTCCGTCGATGCAATCGGGGGCATCGCGCGAGCTCGAACTTGTCCGTCCCGAAGACCGGCGCGTGGATATCTCGAGCCCGTCGCCGGAGCTTCTGGAGCCCGATCAGATTATTTCGTTGCAGGAAGACCCGCTCGACAGCGACGTGCTCTTCAGCGTCGCCGGCGCGCAGGACGTGCTTGCCTCCTGGTCGATCGTCGCCACCGACGAGAACGGCGCGGTGAAGCGGTTCGGCCCGTTCACCTCGTCGGAAGAACGGGTATCCGGGAGGGCGATCCTGGGAGACCGCCTGCAGGGCAAGTACACCGTCGTCCTCGACGGCATCACCAAGTCGGGGCAGTCGATCCAGAAAGACGAAACGATCCGTCTCGTCCGGTCCGACCAGCCGGAGGAAGAGCCCGGCTTGCGTTTCAGCATCCTTTTCGAGTTCGATCAATCGAAGACCGTCGCGACGTACGAACGATTCCTCTCCGGCACGGTCGCGCCTCTGATACCGGCGGGCGGAAGCGTGATCATCCACGGGCATACCGACATTGTCGGCGAGGAGAGCCACAACCTGAAACTCTCCCGCGATCGCGCCCAGGAAACCATGGCGATCCTCCAGCGGGAGCTCGCCAGGGCGGGCAAGCGCAACGTGAAATTCGACACGTACGGCTTCGGCGAGGACGTGCGGCGCGCGCCCTTCGACAACCGCTTGCCGGAGGAACGGTTCTACAATCGGACGGTGATTATTGACATTCTGCCGGAGTAAGCCGCTGTTCCGTTCAGGCTACAGGGCGGGCCGGGTAGCCCTCCTCCTTTGCTTCGTGCTGTCGCTCCGGTGCTTTTCGCAGATCCCTCCGGTCGACAGGCAATCGACCTCCGGCCTCCTCAATGAAGCGACGGATTGGATGGACGCCGGCTCCTACCATGTGGCCCGCCAGAAGCTTGCCGAGATTCTCCGCCGCTCCTCGTTCACCGAGCAAAATCGGGACGTCCTCTACTGGCTCGTCCAATCGACCTTCAAGGACCAGGAGTACGAGGAGGCCTATCAGTGGGCTTCCGAGTTCGTTCAGGAGTACCCGAACGACGTCCGCAGGGTCACAGTCCTCTATATCCAGGGAGTGAGCGCCTATCAGACGCACCGGCTCGACGCATCCGCGTCGGCTCTGGGAAAGTTTCTGAAAGAAGGGGGCGATCATCCGCAGAGGGGAGCCGGCTGTTTCTGGCACGCGATGGCCGAGCTCGACCGCGGGGACACCGCGGCCGCGCAGGACGATATCCAGCAATGTTATGGCGACCCGTCGGCGCTCGCCTATCGCGATTACATCCTGATGGGTTGGGCGCTCTCGTTGGAGCGGCGCGGCAACCTCGACGGGTCGGCCGAGCGGCTGGAGCGGCTCCTGTCGGATTACCCCCGGAGCGAGCTTGTCACCGACGCGCAGCTCCGTCTCGCCTCGATCTCGCTTCGCCAGGGGCGGCTCGCCCGGACGCTCAACATGCTCGAGCAGGCATCCCCGTCCTACTCCTCCCAGAGGCAGGAGTATCTCCTCCTGGAGGCCGAAGCGAACATCCAGCTTGCACGGTACCAGGCCGCGCGCGACGCCTACGAAGAGTTCGCGTCGAGATTCTCGGACAGCCCCCACGCCCGGAAGGCTCGCTACGGCCTGGGATGGTCGCTAGTCAAGCTCGGCGACTACGCGCGCGCGCAGGCGGTCTTTGATTCGTTGGGCCGCGGGCACGATTCGCTCGCGTTCGCGTCGCTCTACCAGAGCGGGATCCTTTCGCTTCTCAGGGGAAGGATCACGGCGGCGCTCACCACGCTCGACACGTTGACATCGCTTTCCCCCTACGACCGGGACGCGGTCAGCGCCTATTTCCAGATGGGGATGATCCAATACAGGGGGAAGCAATACCGCGAGGCGCGGCGAAATTTCCAGCTTGCAGCCCGTCTCTTCCCGGAAAGCGAGCTGCGGACCGCCGCGTATCACATGCTGGGAGAGAGCAACATGGCGATCGGCGACTTCTCCAACGCCCAGTATGCCTTCGCGCAGGTGCGGCACCTCGGCGCACCACCTGAAATTCTCGCACCTTCGCTCTTCCAGGAGGGGGTCGCGCTCTATCACCTGGGCCGGTTCAAGACGTGCGGCGAGCGGTTCGACGAGTATCTCCAGAAATTCCCGCGTGACGCCCGGGGGGGCGAAGGCCACGTCTGGCGGGCCGAAGCGCTCTATCAGGACAGCCGGTTCGCGGACGCCGAGCGGTCCTATTCGGAGGCCCTCCGGCTCTATCCGAACAACCCGAAAAAACCCGAGGCGGCGTACGGATATGCCTGGACGCTCTTCGAACAGAAAAAATTCTCCCAGGCCGCGTCGGCGTTCGACAGCTTCACGAAGTTGTACCCGAACGACGGCCACTATCTCGACGCGATGCTCAGGAAAGCCGACTCCTATTTCGCCGTCGGGGAGTATGAGAAGTCTGCGTCTCTCTATTCAACGCTCGGCGCGGAAAAGGCGAGCGGCCGACAGGTGGAATACGCGGCCTTTCAGCTTGCGATGTCGTACATCCAGCGGGGCGAATCCGACCGCGGCGTCGAGCAACTCCGGAGTTTTCTCGTCAAGTATCCCTCCTCGATCTATGCCGAGGTCGTCCAGTTCAACATCGGGTGGACCTATTTTTCCAGGGAACAATACGCGCTTGCCGTCACCGAGCTCAAGACGGTGCTCCGAAAATACGGCGACAGCCAGCTCTTGCCGCGTGTGCTCTTCAATCTCGGCGACTCTTATTACAACCTGAAGGAATACGACAGCGCCCGCGTTTACTATCAGAGGGTGATCAAGGAATACCCTTCGAGTCTTTTGGTGGCCGACGCTCTCTCGGGTCTCCAGTATACGTACGCCGCCCAGGGAAAGCCCGAAGGAGCGCTCGCGGAGATCGAAAAAGTGATGAAAGAGAAACCTGCCGGGGCGCCCGAGGGGGAGCTCGTTCTCAAGAAGGGGGAAATCCTCTTCGGCCAGGGCGACTTTGCGGGGGCGATCACGGAATACCAGCGGCTTCTCGCGATGAAGCCGGAACAGTCCGTCAAGGCGAAGGCGCTCTATCAATTGGGAAGGGCGTATGAGCAGGAGGAAAACCCTCTCCGCGCGGCGTCCTTCTACGAGCAGATTCTCTCCGACGCGCCCGATTCGGAGGTGGTCCCGCGGGCGACGCTGGCGCTCGGCCTCGCGCGCATGAAAGCGAAACATTACGGGCAGGCCGTCGACGCGCTGAAAGGGTTCGACAAGCGATACCCCGACTCGCCCCTTCTCACCGAAGCGCAGTACCAGCTCGGAGTGGCCCTCTCGAACCTTTCCGACAAGAATGCGGCCTCGGACCAGTTCCAGCTTGTCATCAGGGAGCATCCCGCCGACCTGTTCGCGGACCGGAGCCGGATCGGAATGGCGCAGATCGACCTCGAGAGGAAAAGAAACGCCGCGGCGATCGACACCCTGACGGCGATCGTCGGCAGGCGGAGCGACGACATCGCGGGAGAGGCGCTCCTGATGATCGGCCAAAATTATCTTGCGATGAAAAAGACCAAGGACGCGATGCAGGCCTACGAAGACGTGATCCGGCAGTATAAGGATTATCCGATGGTCGTCGAACGGGCGAAACTCGGCGAGGGAGAATGCTACGAGCGGCTGCGCGACAAGAAGAGGGCGCGGTCGGCCTACGAGGAGCTGGCGGGTTCGGCCACCGATGCCGGTGTCCGCAGTGAGGCGCAGGAGCGGCTCAGGAGGCTCGGCAGATGAAGTGGATTCTTCTTCCCTGTCTCATCTCCACGTTTGCGCTCGCTCCTGCTCAGGAGAAACTCGAGTCGAGAGACACGACCGGTCTCCCCAGCCTCGAAATACCGGAGATCACCATTGTCGGCAAAAAAGCGATCATGCTTCCCTTCGCGCGGAAGGGGGAGATCTACGACGTCTCGCTGTACGAGGCGCCCCCTCCGGACACAAGCCTCCTCGGCGACCGGCGCTCCATCGTGCTGCCGCAGGGCGCACTTTCCCGGTACGAGGAACACCAGATGCCGTGGCGCGCTTCGCTCGAAGGCTCGTTCGGAAGCTTCAGCACGGGCGGGCTGAAAGCGTTTGCCGATTACAAGACGCAGGTCTGGGGCATCTACGGGAACGGCAATTACAGAACGACCCAGGGACACGTCGCCAACTCTTCCGGAACGACGACTGGCCTCGATCTCGGGGCGCACTCGCTTCTCTCGACGGACAACGATCTCCTCAGGGGGCTCCGCGTATCGGGCGAGCTCGGTTTCAGGCACGATTCCTACGGTATGTTCGGAATCCCTGCGGGGTCCCCGAAGCGGACGAGGAGCAACGAGGCGCTGGGAGTTGAGATCGGTTCGGTGAACCGGCAGGGGACCGTTCTGGACCTGAGCCTCGACACGAAAGTGTGGAATGTCACCGACACCCGGGCCGGGCGCGATTCCGACGTGTCTGTCGTCTCGCCCGACGTGCGGGCGTCGTTCAGGACGGACCTGCAGGACGCCGGGTTCGGCGCCGAGGTCGTGTACCGGGGATCGTCGCTGAACTATCACCTCCCGACCAACTCTCCGTCGGTCCTCGGGTTTTCGGCGACGGCGAGCTGGAAATTCATGGATCAGTGGTCCATCCGCGCAGGAGGGGTCTACCAGAACGGATCGGGAAGCACGGGCGAGAGCCGGACGGTGATCGCTCCGACGGCGATCCTCCAGTGGGACGCGAGCCAGGACCGGGAGTGGATTTTCTGGTTCCAGCCGGAACTTCATCTTGCGACCTACGACGAGCATATCCGCGACAATCCCTATCTTGTCCGGGAGCTCGATATTCGTCCCGAAAAAAGACCGATTCGCCTCGGAAGCAGCCTCTCGTACAAAGACGAGAACGTGTCGCTGCGCCTGAGCGGTTCGTTCACCCATAGCACCGACAAGGATATCACGCTGAGCGACAGCGGCAGAATCATTCTCGCCTACGTCGACGCGGATCAATTCGTCGCCGAGGCGGCGGGCTCCGTCACTCCGACAGCCGCGACGAGGGTCAAGTTCTCCGCAGCCCTTCAGCCCGGACATGAAACCGGGACCAGCGTCCAGCTGCCGATGATTCCGATCATACAGGGGCTCGGCCGTGGAGAGCTCGATCCGATCCCTTCGATGACCGTCTGGGCTTCTGGCGAGTATTGGAGCCGCAGGAACGTGGACCGGGCGGGCAACAAGACTCTCGGCGACGTGTTCCTGTTCGGGTGCGGAGTATCGACCCGCGCCCTCCCGCGCACCGTCATCTCGTTCGAGATCGCAAATCTGTTCAACACAGGGTACGAGTGGTGGAGCGGGTACAGCGCGCCCGGGAGGGAGCTGAAGCTCGACGCCAAGATACATTTGCGATGAAGCTCATCACGAGCGTCCCGGAAATGCAGCGGAGCGCCGAAGCCCTGCGCCGGGAGGGCCGGCGGCTTGGCGTTGTTCCCACCATGGGGTTTCTCCACAAGGGTCATCTGAGCCTGATCAGGATCGCCGCGCAACACTCCGACGTGGTCATTGTCACGGCGTACGTCAATCCGGCCCAGTTCGGTCCGAACGAAGATTTTTCGAAGTATCCCCGCGACCCCGGGCGCGACCGTTCTCTCGCCGAAGAGGGCGGGGCTGCGATCCTCTTCACGCCCGAGACGTCCGAAATGTATCCCCCCGGCTACCTGACCCACGTGGAAGTCGATACGATCACCAGCCTCCTCGAAGGGAAGGCGCGGCCTGGTCACTTTCGGGGCGTGACCACGGTTGTCGCCAAATTATTTGCCATCACGAAACCGCACGTCGCCGTGTTCGGCCAGAAAGATGCCCAACAGGCCGCCGTTGTAAAGAAAATGGCCCGGGACCTGAACTTCGACCTCGAAATCATCGTGGGTCCCACCGTCCGCGAACCGGACGGACTTGCAATGAGCTCGAGAAACGTTTATCTTTCCGCTGAACAGCGTGCCGAAAGCACGGTCCTCTACCGTTCACTCCAGCTGGCCGAAGGACTGATCGCGAAGGGCGGGCGGGACTGCCCCGCGATACTCGCTGAAATGCAGAAACTGTTCAAACTCCATCCATCGGCCTCGGTAGAGTATATCTCCATCGCGGACTCCGTGACCTTGGAAGAATTAAAAACGCTGACCCCCGGCGCGGCGGTTCTCGTCTCGATGGCGGTCCGCATCGGCGGCGTCCGGTTGATCGACAATGTAGTCGTGCAGGTTCCCTTGTCATCCTGAGCGAAGCGAAGGATCTCCGCACCGAAATTGTTATGATCGAACTCTCCAAACCCCCGAAACTGGCCGTCGTCATTCTCGCCGCAGGCAAAGGCACGAGGATGAACAATCCGGATCTCGCCAAAGTCATGTACCAGATGCACGGCAAGCCGATGGTCGAGTATGTCGTGGAGCTCGCGACGAAACTCCAGGCGGACCGCACCCTGATCGTCGTCGGGTGGCAGAAGGATTCGATCATCGGGCATCTCTCGGGGGTGAACCCCCGCGTGGAGTTCGTCGAACAGCGGGAACAACTCGGAACAGGACACGCGGTCCTGCAGACGGAATCGGCGCTCGAGAAACTCGAGGGAGACCTCCTCGTCCTGTCGGGGGACGTCCCGCTCCTCACGGAGAAGACGGCCCGGGCCCTCATCGGATATCACCGGACCACCGAGGCGGTCGCCACGATTCTCACCGCGGAACTCGACAATCCGGCGGGCTACGGCAGGATCGTCCGCAACGAAGACGGGAGCGTCAAACGGATCGTGGAGGATAAGGACGCCTCCAAAAAGGAACTTGCCGTCAAGGAAATTAATTCGGGGATCTACGTGTTTGAGAGAGAGAAGCTCTTCGAGTGCCTCCGGCTCGTGAAGCCCAATAACGCCCAGGGGGAGTACTACCTGACCGACGTGTTCGAGATTTTCTGGAAGAATCAATACAGGGTCTCTGCCGTCAAAGCCATTGACTCGATTGAAGTTATCGGGATCAACGACCCGGCCCAGCTCGATGCGGCACGGGCTCTGATGGCATCCAGGACGACCGCCTGAAGGTTTGACTCTCATGGCGTTTTTCTTTATCATTAAGCAGGAATCCACACGAGAAATGGCAATGAAATCACTCCTGATCCTCGCTTTTTCGGCATTTCTTGCTACAGGCGTATCGAACGCACAGTTGAAATCCCTGGACGAACAACCGGTCAGCGCATCGCAGTCGCTCGTCCACCCGGCGACCAGCATCAGCAGCTTTCTCGGCCTGCTGAATTCCGATAATTTCATGATGAGGCACAATTTTTCCCTGAGCTATCTCTCCTCCGGGGGGGACGGCATCTCGATGGCGTCGTACACGAACAGCATGTTTTACCGCATCGCCGACCCGCTCAACCTCAGGCTCGATCTCACGCTCCAGGGGTCGCCCTTCGGGGGGTCGGGAACGCTCTCGCAGGGGAACTTCAGCAAGCTGTATATCAGCCGGGCGCAATTGAACTACAAGCCGGCGGACAACATGTTCCTGAGACTGGAATACAACCAGATTCCGTTCGGTTATTTTCCCGGTGGATACTCTTCGTTCGCTCCGGGCTATTACCTGGGAGACGAATAACCCGCGTTGGCAGCCAGCCGATGGACCCCAGAATCAGAACCGGGTTGGTCTACCTCAAGCGGGCTGACTCGTTTTTGTTTTTTGCCCTGCCAGGGTGATCGGGAATAATGGAGTCCCCCCAGCAGACCGAGACGGTACAGCAGTCGCCAAGTTCCTCCTCCCGTACGACCAGAATCGCGAAATCACTCCTAACCGGTTTGATCATCGTGTTCGTGTTCGCGGCCGGGTACCTGTCATACACATTCATCTCCCGGGGCGCCAATCCTCCCGCCGCAACCGCGCCGCAGGAGAAACCCCAGAAAATAATTCAGCTCGATGTCCTGAACGGCACACGCACGAGGGGAGTCGCCGCGAGGTGCATGAACTATCTCCGGACCAACGGGTTCGACGTGGTGGAGATGAAGAATTACAAAGTGTCCAACATCCCCCGCTCGATCGTCGTCGACCGGGTCGGAAACCTCGCCGCAGCGCGCCGCGTCGCGGCCGCGCTCGGGATTTCGGACAAGAACGTGGTACAGCAATTGAACCCCGATTACTTCGTCGACGTCTCGGTGATCATCGGGGCGGATTACAGTTCACTGCAGCCATTTCACTAATGCCGGTCAGGCCAGGCCCCAGGACACGTTGAGAACAAAGACACTCGCGATGAAGATCGCACGATTCGCACTAAGCAGAAAAGCCCAGGACGTCACCGTCATGGATCTCCGGAAATTGACCGACATGACGGATTTTTTCGTCGTCTGTTCCGCGGATTCCGACGTGCAGGTGAAGGCCGTCGCGGACGCGATCGCCGAGGGGACGGACAAGATCGGTGTCAGCTCATGGCACAGCGAAGGCCTCACGCACCGCCAGTGGGTGCTGCTCGATTACGTCGACGTCGTCGTCCACGTCTTCCACAAGGAGGTCCGAAGGTTTTACGGGCTGGAAAAACTGTGGGGTGACGCGAAGATTGAAGTCGTCGAGGACGGTGAAAAGAAGAAACCTGCCAAGCCCCGGTCGCGAACTGCAAAACGGCGATGAGGCAATACCTCAGGGAGCGGATAGAATCTAGCCTCCGGTCGCTGGGCCTCTCCGCCGTTGGTCCGCCGACGTTCGAAAAACCCCGCAATCCCGCCCACGGAGACCTTACCACCAATGTCGCGATGCTCGCCGCGAAGCAGGCGAAACTTGCGCCCGCCCCGCTCGCCCGCCGGATCGTCGAAGAGCTGAAGGCCGACCCGACGCTCATCGACAGGGTCGAGATCGCCGGTCCCGGCTTCATCAATTTTCATTTCACCGAGAAGTTTTACCGCGAGCAAACCGCGGGGATCCTCCGGCAGGGTGCCTCCTATGGAAGAAGCGACTCCGCCGGCGGGACAACCACGCAGGTGGAGTTCGTTTCCGCGAACCCGACCGGGCCCCTCACGGTCGGCCACGGGCGCGGCGCGGTGTACGGCGACACGATCTCGCGCCTCCTCGAGTGGACCGGCCACCGGGTGACGCGCGAGTATTACTTCAACAATGCCGGGAGGCAGATGAGGATACTCGGCGAATCGGTCCGGCTCCGGTACCTCGAATTGCTCGGCGACCGGATCGACTTTCCCGAGGACCATTACCAGGGGGAGTACATCAAAGAAATAGCGGCTCACCTGAAAGCGTCGCACGGCGAAGCGCTGAGAGACGAACCCGCCGACGGACTCTTCAAGCGGCAGGCCGAGCAGGAAATTTTCGACGATATCAAGAAGACCCTCGCCCGCCTCGGCATCGCGCACGACGTCTTCTTCAATGAGAATTCGCTCTATGAGTCGGGCATGGTCAAGGGCGTGATCGAGGAGCTCCGCTCGCGCGGCCTCGCGTACGATCAGGAAGGCGCCGTCTGGTTCAAGACAAGCGCCCTCGGGGCTGCCCAGGACAAGGTCATCGTCAAAAGCACGGGGGAGCCGACCTACAGGCTTCCGGACATCGCCTACCATCGCGAGAAACTCCGGCGGGGGTTCGGTCTCGTGATCGACGTGCTCGGAGCCGACCATGTCGCCACCTATCCCGACGTGCTCGCGGGGCTGAAGGCGCTCGGAGAAGATCCGGCGCGGATCAAAGTGCTGATCCACCAGTTCGTGACGATCGTGCAGGACGGAGAGGTGGTGAAGATGTCGACCCGGAAGGCGAACTTCGTCACGCTCGACGAGCTGATCGATGAAGTGGGAGCGGACGTTGTCCGATTTTTCTTTTTGATGCGCGGAATCGGGAGCCACCTGAATTTCGACCTGAAGCTGGCGAAGGAGCAGTCGGACCAGAACCCGGTCTATTACCTGCAGTACGCCCACGCGCGCATCGCAAGCATCATCCGCCACGCCGAAAGCCAGGGCGTCGACTCGAAATCGGCGCATGACCTTTCCATCCTCGCCGCGCCCGAGGAGATGGCGCTCCTGAAGATTCTCGTGGAGTTTCCCGACATGGTGGAGTCGTGCGCGTCGACGTACGAACCGCACCGCCTGACCGAATACCTGCGCGAAATTGCGGGAATTTTTCACGCGTTCTACCATGTTCATAGGGTTGTGACGGAGAACGCCGCCCTCACTGCGGCGCGGATTGCGCTCTGCCTGGCGACGAAAACGGTCCTCGGGAACGGTTTTTCCATTCTGGGGATCACGGCGCCTGAAAAAATGTAGGATTTCATTAACCAACGGTCAATCTCTCAACCGGAACGCAGAATAGAACCATGACGGACATCAAATCTCTCAACGAACAGATCCAGCGGGAAAGCGCATTCGTGGACCTGCTCCAGATGGAGGTCGGCAAGGTGATCGTCGGCCAGAAAGCGATGGTCGAGCGCCTGCTGATAGGATTGCTCTCCAACGGGCACATCCTCCTGGAAGGCGTCCCGGGTTTGGCGAAGACCCTTTCGATCAAAACGCTGGCCGCCGCGATCCAGGCGAAGTTCCAGCGGATCCAGTTCACCCCGGACCTGCTGCCGGCCGACGTCGTGGGGACGATGATCTACAACCAGAAGAACAGCGAGTTCACCGTCCGGAGGGGACCGATCTTCGCCAATTTCATCCTCGCCGACGAAATCAACCGCGCGCCTGCGAAGGTTCAGAGCGCCCTGCTGGAGGCGATGCAGGAACGGCAGATCACGATCGGCGAACAGACGTTCAAGCTCGAGGAACCCTTTCTCGTGCTCGCGACGCAGAACCCGATCGAGCAGGAAGGAACCTACCCGCTCCCTGAGGCGCAGGTCGACAGGTTCATGCTCAAGATCAGGATCGATTATCCGAACCGGGAGGAGGAACGGCTGATCATGCGGCAGAACATCACCAACTCCACCCCCGCGGTCAGACCGGCCGTGAGCCCCTCCGATATTCTCAAAGCCCGCTCCGTCGTCCAGGAAGTCTACATGGACGAAAAAATCGAGCGGTACATTCTCGATATCGTCTTCGCGACGCGGAGCCCGAAGGACTTCAAACTCGACAAACTGGCGTCGCTCATCAACTACGGCGCGTCGCCTCGCGCGACCATCAACCTCGCGCTCGCGTCGAAGTCGTTCGCGTTCATCAAGCGCCGGGGTTACGTGATCCCGGAAGACGTCCGGGCGATCTGCCACGACGTCCTGAGGCACCGCATCGCGGTGACGTACGAGGCCGAAGCCGAGAACGTCACCCCCGAGAACATCGTGGACGAGATTCTGAATGCAATCGAAGTGCCGTAGTGTATCCGTCATCCCGACATGCTTCTGGTCGGGATCTTTCTACGTTTTTTCCTCGTTCCGCCGCTCCGCGGCGGAATGCATACCGGGACGCTCTGCGTCCCAACGCCGTAGCGGCGCAGAGCGCCGCAATATGCGTTCCCACGCAGAGCGTGGGAACGAGAATATTGTCATCCTGAGCACATTCGCTCCGCGAAGGATCTGACTCTATTGAGAAACCATGGAAACCGCTGAACTCTTAAAGAAAGTCCGGAAGATCGAGATCCGCACCAAGGGCCTCGTCAACCAGATCTTCTCGGGCGAATACCACAGCGTCTTCAAAGGGCGCGGCATGGCCTTCAGCGAGGTGCGAGAATACCAGTTCGGCGACGATATCCGGGCGATCGACTGGAACGTCTCCGCCCGGTTCAATCACCCCTTCGTCAAAGTCTTCGAAGAGGAGCGGGAACTGACGCTCATGCTCGTCGTCGACGTCAGCGGATCGGGAGAATTCGGAACCGTCCAGCAGATGAAGCGCGAGATCGCGGCGGAGCTCTGCGCGGTCCTCGCGTTCTCGGCTCTCCAGAACAACGACAAAGTCGGCGTGATCTTCTTCAGCGACGTCATCGAGAAGTTTATCCCCCCGAAAAAGGGCCGCACGCATACGCTGCGGATCGTCAGGGAAGTCCTTGATATGCAACCCTCACGGAGAGGAACCAGCGTCGCGGAAGGATTGCGCTACCTCACGAGCGCCATCAAGAAAAGAAGCATCGCCTTCCTCATCTCCGATTTTCTCGACGACAATTATTCCGACGCCCTGAAGATCGCCGCGAAGAAGCACGATCTCATCGGCGTGCGGCTCTATGACCCGCGCGAAGCGGCGCTGCCGCCCGCCGGCCTGATGCGCCTGATCGACGCGGAAACCCGGGAGACGGCGTGGGTCGACACCTCCGACCGGCGGGTCCGCGACCGTTATGCCCGCTGGTGGCAGGACCGGGGCGCGGAACGGACGAAGCTCTTCCGCAGAAGCGGCGTCGACGCCATCGACATCCGCACCGACCAATCGTACATCAATCCCCTGGTCGCATTCTTCAAGCTCCGGGAGCGCCGTTGGTGATGAGGCGAGTTCTGACTTCCCTGCCGTGGGCTCTCCTCGCAGCCGCGTTGTTGCTCCCCGGGTCGCTTCCCGCCCAGAGCGTTCACGTCACCGCGCGGGTCGATTCCAACAACATTCTCATCGGCGACTGGCTGCCGCTCCGCATTGAAGTCGAGCATCCTGCGGGCACGACCGTCACCTTTCCCTCGCTCCCCGACTCGCTCGAAGGGTTCGAAGTCGTCCGGCGTGACGCGCCCGTAAAAAAATCCGCCGGGGGGGCCGTCCTCGAGTCGGCGACCTTCATTCTGACCGCCTTCGACTCAGGCATGCATGTGGTGCCGCCGTTCACCGTCCGGTACGCCTCGGCCGGCGACACCACGAAGCACGCGATGGACACCCCGCCGATACCGATCGTGGTCCATGGCGTCGCGGTCGACACCTCGAAAGAGATTAAAGACGTCAAGCCCCCGATCTCGCTCCCCATCACATTCGCGGATCTTCTGCCGTACCTCATCGGGGCGGCAGTCCTGGGGTTGTTGGTTTGGCTCTATCTTTATGTCCGCGCGAGAAGGAAGAAGGGGGTCTCTCTCATTCCGGAAGCGCCTCCCAGACCGGCGCACGAGCTCGCGCTTGAGGCTCTGCGGGCCCTCGACTCGGAACGGATGTGGCAGCGCGGCAAGGTCAAGGAGTATCATTCACAAGTGGCCGACATCGTCCGCCTCTATATAGAGAGGCGATTCGCGGTGGACGCGCTGGAATCCACGACAGACGAGATCATGGCATCGAGCCCCATCAAGACATTGCCCGCTTCCGGGCGGGACCAGCTCGGGGAACTCCTGACGCGGGCCGACCTGGTCAAGTTCGCGAAATATCAATCGTCCCCGGACGAGCACGAGAAGAGCATGCGGCTTGCAGTCTCGTTCGTGGAATCGACCCGGAGCCGGGTGGCTGAACCCGCCTCCAATGAGACTCCGGAGGAGGTGAATCTCCCGACCGCATGATCTTCGCGAACCCGGAATATCTGGCCCTCCTGGCCCTCGTTCCCCTGATGCTCGTCTGGTACTGGAGTCGGCAGAAGCACCAGCTTGCCGAGCTTCAGGTTTCGACGGTGAAGGTGTTCCACGCCGTGCCGCGGACGTGGCGCCAGAGGCTCCGTCACGCGCTCTTTGCGCTGCGTCTTTTCGCGCTCACGTTTCTGATCATCGCGCTCGCCCGGCCCCAGACCACCGACCGGGGTGAGAACGTTACGACGGAGGGAATCGACATCGTCCTGACGACCGATATCTCGGGCAGCATGCTTGCGGAAGACCTGAAGCCGAACCGCATCGAAGCGGCGAAGCGGGTGGCCGCCGATTTCATCGACGGGCGGCCGAACGACCGGATCGGACTTGTCATCTTTTCCGGCGAGAGCTTCACGCAATGTCCGCTCACGCTCGATCACGCGGTCGTGATCAACCTTCTCAAAGAGGTCAAGTCGGGAATGGTGGAGGATGGAACGGCCATCGGGATGGGGTTGGCGACCGCCGTAAGCCGGCTGAAGGAAAGCAAGGCGAAAAGCCGCGTGATCATCCTGCTCACAGACGGCGTGAACAACCGGGGGTTCATCGATCCCACCTCCGCCGCCGGCATCGCGCAATCGTACGGGATCCGGGTCTACACGATCGGTGTCGGAACCATGGGACTGGCCCCCTATCCGGTTCAGACCCCGTTCGGCGTGCAGTATCAGAATGTTCCGGCGGACGTGGATGAGCCCCTCCTGCAAAAGATCGCGGACGAATGCGGAGGCAAATATTTTCGCGCAACGGATACCCGCACGCTGAAAGACATCTATTCCGAAATAGACCGCCTCGAGAAAACAAAAATCGAAGTGACCCAATTCCACAGGCATCGCGAGGATTTCTACCAGTCCGCGATGCTCGCCGGATTGTTGTTGATTCTGGAGGTGTTGTTTTCGCAGACCATCTTCCGGAAAATTCCATGATCCGCTTCGCGCATAGCGAATACCTCTACGCGATCGCGCTCCTTCCGGTCCTGGTGCTCGTGTTTCTCTGGGCGCTCCGTTCGCGCCGGAAGGCCCTTGAGGCGTTCGGAAATCTCGCTCTTCTGAAGCAGCTCATGCCGGCGAGCAGCGGCCTGAAGCGCGCGGCCAAGTCCGCCCTCCTTTTCGCCTCCATCGGGTTTCTCATTCTCGGACTCGCCAACCCGCAGATCGGGACCAAGATGGAGGAGGTCAAGCGGGAAGGCGTGGACATCATGATCGCCCTCGACGTTTCGAACAGCATGAAGGCGGAGGATATCAGACCGAACCGTCTCGAGAGCGCCAAGCAGGAAATATCCCGGATGCTCGACAAGCTGCAGAACGACAGGATCGGTTTGATCGTGTTCGGGGGCGAGAGCTATCTTCAGCTTCCCCTCACCACCGACTACTCCGCCGCGCGCCTCATCCTCAGCTCGATCGATGTCGACATCGTTCCCGTCCAGGGAACTGCCATCGGATCCGCGATCCGCCTCGCCATGAAATCGTTCTCCTCCGGCGAGCGAAAATACAAAGTCGTGGTTCTGATCACCGACGGGGAGAATCACGAGGACGACGCAATCGCCGCAGCGAAAGAGGCCCATGCCGAGGGGGTCGTCATCCATGCGATAGGGATGGGCTCGCCCAACGGCGGTCCGATCCCGGAATACCAGAACAATGTGCAGGTGGGGTTCAAGAAGGACCCGGATGGAAACACCGTGATCACAAAGCTGGACGAGCAGGCGCTGACACAGATCGCAGAGGCGGGCGGAGGGGAGTTCATACGCGCTACCAGCGCGCAGAACGAGCTGGACGAAGTTTTTAAGAAGGTCGAAACGATGGAGAAGAAGGAGTTCGGCGCGAAGGTGTTCACCGAGTACGAGGACAGGTTCCAGTATTTCCTTGGAGTTTCACTCATCCTACTGGTGGCTGAATTCTTCCTTTCAGAACGTAGAACACGGCTTTTTTCACGATGGAAGATCTTCCACGAATCCCTATGAAGACGATCCCTGCCATCCTTTTTTTTATTATGTTATCAACGGCTTCGTATGCCCAGACGGAGCGCTCATTGATCCGCGACGGAAACCGTTCGTACAAGGAGAACAAGTTCACCGACGCGGAGGTGAACTACCGGAAGGCCCTCGAAAAGAACAAGGATTTGACGCCTGGAACGTTCGACCTCGGCGACGCATTGTATAAACAGGGGCGGTTCGGCGAGGCGGCCGAGGCGTACGGATCCGTTGCGGAGAAGGCCGGCAATTCCGGTCTCAAGGCGCAGGCGTTGCACAACCTCGGCAACGCACTCCTGAAGGAACAGAAACTTCCCGAGAGCATCGGCACGTACAAGGAGGCGCTCAAGCTGAATCCGAACGACGCCGATACGAAGTACAACCTCGAGTATGCGAGGGCGCTTTTGAAACGCCAGCAGGAACAGCAGAAACAAGAGCAGAATAAGGATCAAAACAAGGATCAGAAGAAGGACGATAAGCAGAAGCAGGATCAGCAAAAAAAGGATCAACAAAATAAAGATCAGCAGAAGCAGGACCAGCAGAAAGACCAGAAGCAGAACGATCAACAGAAGCAGGCGCAGCAGAAGAAACAACAGATCTCAAAAGAGGACGCCGAACGGATCCTGCAGGCCCTGAACAACGAAGAAAAGAATGTCCAGAAAAAGCTCCACCGCAAAGTCCCCGCGAGGGTCAAAGTGGAGAAAGATTGGTAGAGGATGCACGTCATCCTGACATGTTTTAGGTCAGGATCTTTATTCTGTTTCTTTCTCGTTCCCACGCTCTCAGACTGTGTGAAAACCCCTCCGGATGTTCCTCCGTCGAAGGGGCTCCGAGCGTGAGATCATGCGAGAAAAAAATCTATCTGTGCCCCTCGCAAAAGCTCGTTAGTGTATTATATTTGTAG
>DATDFQ010000056.1:300000-399729 GCA_036522515.1 Bacteroidota bacterium | reverse complement strand
AACCATGTACCCATATCGATATTCAAGGCCATTCTGATAGTGCTGGTCGAGGCCGGAACGGTGAAGTTTCCCTTGATCTTGAATTCAAATTCTCCGTCGAATTTGAACGTGAACGGAGTCCATTCGCCATTCTTGAAGATCGAGCCCCATACCGTGATGCTTGAACCAACAAACGTCGAGTCGACTCCGAAGGAATGGTCGTGGTGGATACGATCATCACTATCTTCAAAACGTTCGCCGGGTGTCAACCGATGAATTTTGAATCTTATTCCGTCATATATTCCCGGAGGTACCTGCTGGCTGGCAAAGTCGATGCTGACTGTATCCCGAACATGAACCGCGAATGGCCCCTTAAAGGTGAGCCCGTCATTCTCGTCGTCCGATTCGTGGTGGTCTGAATCCTCCTCCTCATCGTCACCCGTATCGATTCGCGCGGTATCCTCGTGCGGCAGGAATTGAATACGCGAGAACACCACCACAGCGCTATCGATATGCAGCGAATCGACGAAGAGGTCGCTCGCGGATTTCGAAAATTCCCCTGTTCCGGGCTTTGAAAATGTCACCGCCAGGTTTACTGTTGGATTGGTCGAGAGGACCGGGCTCAAGGGTGAATCTTTGGCGCAGCCCGAGATCATAGATCCCAGGAAGAGACCTGAAACAATAATCGAGAGCGAAAGAATCGCAGAGAAAAAGTTTACGTGTTTCATGACAGCCCCCTTAAGAAATGAACGTCGATTGGCATCACAATATAAATATTAGCGTCCATATATTTCAAGAGAATCGGGTGATTTTCCAGCCAATTAAAAAAATTTAATCGGGGAAAGAGGCGTCGAAGAAACGAGTAAATCATGCCGAGGCGCAACAGGAAGAAGAGAGAAGGGAAGAGATGGATTGCGGACGATCTACTCTACGAAAATCGTGTCGTCGAGAATCGGGAGGAGCGGGACCGGGAAGAGAAAGGAGTACCCCGGGCGCCAAGGAGCGCTGATCCCAGTATCGGTCCGGGTCCGAATGGCTCGGTTACGAGCTCCGGACTATGGCCTTCCTACGGTTCTCTTGCTCAGACCGGCCAGCCAGTTCAGAAACTTGTAACCAAGACGGAACAGGAGCGCCAGCAGCAATAGAGCAGCCACAGCACCCGCAAACCAGTAGAATATTTGTACGATTTCCATGCCTCACCCTCAAAAAATCCCGGCCCCACGTGCGGAGACGACTGCCATCCGCTGCCAATATATACCTATAAACCAGGGGAGTTGCAATTCCCGAGAGGGTACTTCGGTGACTTCTGTCACATCAAAGCGGGTAAATCATGAAATGGAGGCCGGATTCGTCTGATGAGGAACACACGCGACTTGAATCCGTATAGTTAGATTGGAGGTGATCATCGATCACTAACCTCATCTCCTTCTCTTCATGAACACTCAAGAACTGAGGGTCGATCAAGACCCTTCCAAACGAACGCTCCGCTCAACTATCAAAATGCGCTTGAGCGTCTGGGTCATCCTCGGGTTTACGTTCTGGATAGGTTTCCTGATAGGAGCCATCATCATGCAGGCAGCATCCAGATAAACGGAGCATGTGAGGCGGCAGAAATGTTGCCTGACATCGGGATTAAATCTGGGTAGCCGCGGCCTTCGTGCGGCGAGCCCGCTCATCCGCAGCCTGACGGCTGCGGATACCGCAAGCTAAAGCTTGCGGCTACCGATGTGGGTAGCGAAGTGGATAGGGATCCGGCTATTGATGCCGGAGATCCTTCGGTCGCTTCGCTCCCTCAGGATGACATTTAGTAGATCGTGCCGAGCCGTTCTATTTCGGCGGCGAGAGCCGTTTGTCCTGCGATCGTCGAGACAACGGCGTTAAACGACGGGTTTAAATACCCTACCACCTGCGCGAGGCTCGCATTGTAATCGGGAGGGGTCCGAGCAAAATAATCTTCCGCCAGAAGGAGATGCAGGTCGAACTGATTGACCGATGTGTCGCGCGGGAAGACCCAGTTCGCGTCGGCAACGAGCGCTTCTCCGGCTCTCGTGATGGAAGAATCGTACAGCTTCTGCGCGTTGAACACGAACGAGAGTCCCGCCTTCATCTGAACATTCCCCGGCGACTTCCCCAACCCGTCCATAAAGTCGACCACCGACGCGGTGAGTGAGTTGAGTTTTGCGTTTGCCCAGCCGGCGCCGTTAAAGGCATCCGCGAGAGCCGGGTTTCCCTGGGCGGCGGAGTTGAAATCCGTAAGCGCGAGTTGGTATTGCCGGCTCGAGTAGGCCTTCCAGCCATCGGCGAGAAGCTGCTCGGGAGTTTTCTCCGGTGGATTATCTCCCCCGCTTGAACATGCCCAGAAGAGTTGTCCTGCCACGAAGCAGATGACGAGAATGCTTTTCTTCACGGTCGATCTCCTTATCTGATAATAGCCATTTTTTCGGTCTTTGAGAACTTCAACACTCCCGACTGAAACACCTCGAGCGAATAGAAGTAAATCCCGCTTGCGACAGGCCGCCCGCCGGCGCCGGCGCCGTCCCAGACAATCTCGAAGAATCCCGCCTCCCGCTCTTCATCAACGAGACGGTTCACCTCTCTTCCGACCGGGTCGAACACCCGGAGCCGGACAGCACCCGCTTCAGGCAACCCGAATCGTATCGTTGTCTGAGGGTTAAACGGGTTGGGATAGTTCTGGGCAAGCATGTAGGACGAGGGAATTCCCTCCAGGGGCGCATGTTCATCGTATCCCAGCGCGAATCTCCCGAGCGAGCCCACTGTTGCCGTGACGGTCGCCTTCCCGGGATCGATCCGGCCCGGCAAAGGTGTCCACTCTCCTGCGCTTTCGCGATAGATGTGGAGGTACCGCTCGTTCCCGGGTTTTACCGCGGTGCGCGGGTACTTGAGCGTCAGACTCAGAGGGGTTGAAAAATTTCTCCCCGGCCCAAAATTATACACGCTTCCGATGAGGGCCGCCCCCTGGCTCTTCCCCTCGTCGGGAATGACGGTAAAGTAGGTGTCCTCGTCAAGCGCGCCCGCGGGAATGTCGAGGAGTGCGTTTCCGCCGGGATCGGCGACTGAACCCGCAACCCCCCTCTTCAGTAAAAGCACGCTGAATGCCCTTGTCGCGACCGTATCCAGCCCGTCGATCCCCGCAGCGGATGCGGTGATAGAGAATGTTCCACTCGCCCTGAATTGGTACGGGCCCTTGTATACGTTCTGAGATGAGAGCGTGAGGAGTACTGTATCGGGAGGAGGTGTCCCGCCGCTCACGACCAGCCCGGGAGGTCCGGAAAGCGGTACATCGGATGTGACGTAAATATCGCCAAACCGGGAGAGGAGCGGATTCTGGTGGACAGCGATGGCAAGCTTCGGCCTGGCCCCCTGCAGAGACTTGATATAAACCCACTTCTGCAACGCGGCGTCTGCGTGCGCCTGAAGCGCGGGCAGACCGACACCCCCGAGAAGCGCGAATCCAACCGTCTGGACACCGCCGCTCCCGATCGTGTACGGGCCGGAAGAGATCACAAAATGGATGTCGTTCACCTGGTTCGTCAATCGCACACCCCCGCTCAACCATGACCACTTCTCCGCGCGCGTCCCCGTCACCGAATCCCGTACCAACCCGATGTACCCGCCGGCCCCGTCCAGGGCCTGAGCGCCGCAGTATACCGTCGGCCCTGTGGTATCATACCAGGCATATCCCAGGCTCCGGAGCGCGTCGTACGATGTCCGGTTGTGGGCGTAGAACGAACCGTCGAGGTCGCCCGGGTCGTGCACGTCCCAGTCAAAAAAGAGTCCCGCGTAAAGATTGGAGAGAGTATTGCCCGAAGTATTCCTGATATCGTAGCGCACGATGACGTAATCCTTGTCCGGATCGGTGTTGTACGCGTACGAGGACATCTTCACACGGACGCCGACCCGGTTCGAGAGCGGCGCGACGGAATCCGCGAAGACGGTCCCGCCATCCTGATCCGATACCACTCCGGGTGTCTTGAACGAGTACGCCCCGGGAGCCGCGAAGTCGCGGTCTTCCAATCCTCCCTGATTCCTGACGACATCGACCAGCTTCGTCGGGGAGACCCCGATCAGGAGCCCTCCTTCAAAGAGCTGGTTATCGGCGCCGTACACAAACCCCACTCCCTGCGTGTTGGCGTCAAAATCATTGAACCCTATGTTCCCCCGGTTGGAAAGTGTGGTGACGACGTTGTTGATGTCGTGCGTGGCGTACGACGGATTGAGCACCACCTGGAAGAACTGAAAGTCAGTATAACTCCCGTCGGCCATCGTCAGCTTCAGGGTTACCGGGTGCGTCTGCGGGACGGTCGCGGCCACATGCAGGAGGAACGGCGCGCCTGCGTTCGTCACCGTGTCCATCATCGCGACGCTTCCCACGGCGTACTGGGCATTGAGGATCTGGACATTGGCGTCGGTCGTGCTCAGAGTGATCACGGCGCCTGCGCTTGTCGGCTGAAGATAGTTTGTGATCGAAGTGACGATCGAAACCGTTTCATTCGGTTCGGCAACGCCGTTGTTGTTCCCGCCCGCGGAATCGAGCAGCGCCATCGACGTCATTCGAAGCGCGGGAGAGGAGACCGTGAGCGCGCGATAGGCATTCACGCGCCCCTTCCCCAGGCCGTTGACGAAGCCCGGATTCAGGGATGTGATATCGTCGCAGGTCACCCTCACCTGTTCTCCGACCTGCAGCGGATTGTACGCGGGAAAATTCGCCTTCACGAGCGCCGCCACACCGCTGACCTGCGGCGTGGCCTGAGACGTGCCGGCAAGACCGGCGTAGGTGGACGGGAAGTAGGTGCTGAGGATCGTGGTGTTCACCCCGTTAAAATCACCGCCCGGTGCGCAGACATCGATCGTGGAACCGTAATTCGAGTAGGATTCTTTCACATCACTTCCGTTTGTCGCGGCCACGGAGAGTACGTGTTCATAACCGGCAGGGTAGCTCGGTTCGGACGAGCCGCCGTTGCCGGCCGCCGCCACGATCAGAGACCCCTGTTCGGTGGCAAAATTCACCACATCCTGTTCGAACTGGGAAGCACCGGGGCCTCCCCAGCTGAGGCTGATCACGTTGGCCCCCATCCGGGCGGCGTACATGATACCCTGAAATCCCGCGATGATATAGGCGAAACCGCTGGCGCGAGTGTCGTTGTCTGCGGAGGCCTTGACCGGCAGGATGCGGCAGCGAAAGCCGACACCCGCTATCCCGGTGTGGTTATTGGTGACGCCCGACGCGAGCCCCGAGACATGGGTGCCGTGCGCGATATTGTCGCCGGTCGGTGAGGGATCGTTGTCTTCGACAGGGTTGTTAAAGTCGGCTCCGCCGAAATCCCAGCCGCGCCAATCGTCGATTTTTCCGTCCCCGTCGTCGTCGATCCCATTGAAACGCTTGTCATTCCCCAGGCCGTCCAATCCCGTCTCACCCGGATTGTACCAGATATTTCCCGCCAGATCGGGATGGTCCCATTCTACTCCCGTGTCAACGATGCCGATCACCACCGAGGTATCTCCCTGGCTGACCCCCCAGGCGCTGTCTGCCCTGATCCGGGTCAGCGCCCACTGTAAGGCATAGAGCGAGTCGTTCGGAGTAAACGCCTGAACATCGTTTGTCCTGTAAATGAACCACGGCTCCGCATAATCGACATCTGCGAGGGCCGAGAGCTCCGCGGCCGCCACAAACGCGTCGACGGGGGAAGAGTATTTAAGGACATAGAACCTGGTCAGATCGACATTCCCCTTCCGGAATCCGGGCGCGTCGGGGAACACCTGTGAGATACTCACGACGGAATACTTGCCCGCATACGCGTCGAGCTCCGAGATCCCGAAGGAGCGCGCACCTTTTGCCGCGCCCGCCGAGGGTGCGAGTTTGACAATCACACGGCCGGGCAGGTAGAGGCTGTTTTCGGGCGTCTTCATCGAGACGGACCCGAGACGGTCGAGGGGGAGATGTTTCTGGCGCAAAGCGTGTTTTGCAGCAGCGTCCGCCTCAAGGGGCGAAAGCAGGGAGAGAAGGAGGAATACGCAGACGCAGTAGGACAGCATCCGGTATATTCTGGAAACAAACGATGGATTGGGCATAGGCTCAGGTGAAAGATAATAATTATTCGGTTTGGAGCAAAGCCCGCGACCTGAAGGTTGCGGCTACGCAAGACAAAGCGCGCGACCTGAAGGTCGCGCCTACCAATGCCGAATCGGTAGAGCGTCGATCCCGCCTCTGAGGCCCGGATTAGTTGCGGCGCAGAGCGCCGCGGATCGCGTTCCCACGCAGAGCGTGGGAACGAGGACAAACCTGAAGGTCGCCCCTACCAAGGCAAAGCCCGCAACCTAAAGGTTGCGGCTACCAAATGCGGACCGGTCTGAGCGCCTTCTGCCGACTCGCGTTCCCACGCAGAGCGTGGGAACGAGGGAAAAACAATCAGGCGGCCGAATTCACCGGTAGAGGTTCGCGTGGCGGATGAAGTCCTCCACACTCTTCGGGACGAGGTAGCGGATGGAGCGTCCCAGTTTCACCCGCCGGCGAATATCGGTTCCGGAGATCCCGACCTGGGGAACGTTCATGACTTTTGCGAGACGGGAAAATTCGGGAGACGCCTGGCGAAGATCGAAGCCGGGCCGGCTCATGACCACCAGTCCGGCCTTCGCGGTGATCTCCTTCGGTGACTTCCAGGTATGGAATTCGAGGAGGTTGTCCGAGCCGATGATGAGCGAGAGCGAGGCGTCCGGATAGAGCGCCGCGAGGGCGTCCACGGTATCGATCGTGAATGAAGGTCCCGCCCTCCGGACCTCGAGATCGCTCACCTCAAACTTCGGGTTTCCATGGGTGGCAAGCTGCACCATCTTGAGCCGGTCTGCCGCCGGGGCAAGTGTCCCGTCCTGAACTCCCGCCTGCTTGTTCGGGGGGCTCGCCGAAGGCACAAACAGCACCGTGTCGAAACGCTCCTGGTCCTGCACGCTCTCGATGACGATCAGATGTCCGACGTGAGGGGGATTAAACGTTCCCCCGAAAATTCCGATCTTCACCGCGCGGGCCCGCTCATCGGGTCGCTTTCTTCGGCGGGTATTTCTTATCGAAGGTCCTGAACATCTCGTAGGTCCGCCGCGGAAAGTCGGGAGAAGAGCCGTCCGCCGCGTCGAGCTGGCTCTTCAGCCGGGCAAGACCGGAGCCCGAGTCGAGCGAATAGGTCGGTTCGGTGAGAAAAAGCATCGCCTCGAGCCGGCAGAGTCTCTTGAGAAGCAAATACGGCTTCGCGAGCGGGTCGTGATCGGTCCTGTCGAAGATCGACCCGTGATTCGCCTTCATCCCGACGAGGAAACATGTCCCCTCGAGCGAGGGAGCGACCACCACGCAGTCGTCTTCGTAGGCAAGCTGCTGAACGATCCGTGCGAGAAACGGCGCGTCGATGAGCGGATGGTTGTCGATGAGGACCACAATGCGGTGATAGTGCGCTGCGAACGCCTGGTCGACCGCGTGCTGAACGTTCTCGGTGAACGAGCCGTGCGCCTCATCGAATCGCTTGACGCGGTTCTGGAACGGGAGGAGAAAATCGTCCGACAATTCGGATTTTTTCCGGAAGAGGAGGACGTCGACATCCTTCAGGCGGCAGGCCTGTTCAAGGAGATCTCCCAGCAATCCGGTAAAGAGCGCATCCAGGTCGTCCCACGGAAGTTTCGCATACGGTTCATCCAGATTGGTGCGGGAAATCCGCGGGGGTTTCGAGAAGAGCAGGATCGCATTCTGTTTTCGCATCATGGCGCCTACACGAGAGCTCCCCAGCTCCTGAACCTCCTGCAGCCCCGGATGAACCATGCGAAGTAGTAGAACGGGAGAACCGCGAAGGCGAAGGAGCGCGGAATGTTCCACAACGCCGGGATGGCCTTGTGCTCGTACCGGAACCTGATTCCCATGTGGAGAAGGAGCATGATGACGAGCAAGAACGGCAACGTGCTATAGTGACGGATAGAAATTTCAAACAATATAGCGATAAAAGCCGCAACATAAAACCAGCAGAGATAGTGGAAGGGCCTGTGAATCGCGATCGGACCGAGATGCTTCACTTCGACGGACGACCGGTAAAAAGCGGGATGCTTCTTGTATAAAAGCGGATCGAAGAGGTACCTTCGGACGTGGCGGAGGACCGCTCCTGCAGTCGTAAACTGCTCCGGATGAGTGACGACGACGTCCGGTCCGAACCGGGTCTCCTTTCCCCGATCGAGCAGGCGGCAGCCGAAATCCGCGTCCTCGCGAAAATACAAACCGAGCGTGAGATCGCAGTACTCCGGATCAAACCCCCCGACTTCGAAGAAGAGATTCCGGCGGACAAACAAATTGCAGGGGAGGTAACCGCGCGTCCCCGGCCTCTCGAACGACCGGAGCGTCCCTGAACCCGCCGGGCGGGTATCCCCCTCGAGTGCGTCCGTCGCAGGGCCCTGGAAATAGTTCG
This sequence comes from Bacteroidota bacterium, assembly GCA_036522515.1. Taxonomy (NCBI): domain Bacteria; kingdom Pseudomonadati; phylum Bacteroidota; species Bacteroidota bacterium. The sequence continues at coordinate 391,297 of DATDFQ010000056.1, read as the reverse complement.
CAGCGAGCTCGAGCCACTGGCGGTCCGGTTCCACGTCATCCTCCGTGAAGGCGAGAATTTCCCCTCTTGTATTCCGTGCCCCCGCATTCCGCGCCGCAGCGGGCCCCGAGTGTGCCTGCCGGAGGCACGAGACGGGCAAGCCCGACTCGGCTGCAAAGCGCACGACCGCGTCTTGCGTGCCGTCTGTCGATCCGTCGTCCACCACGACAACCTCGAATCGGCTGCGGGGATACGATTGAGCCGCCAGACGGCCAAGACATCCGATCAGCGACTCTGTTCGGTTAAATGTCGGAATCACGACCGAGAGGAAGGGCGCGCCGGTCATCGGGTCAGCCCTGCGAGAAGCGGGATCGTTCTGATATACCCCCCGCACCGGTCGAGCGACTCACTCCTGTTTGCGCGGCCGGCGAGTCCCCCGGCCCCGAGGAGCACGATGCGTATGAAGGCGCGAACAATAAGGAGCAGGCGAAACAGGAATTGCCTCGAGCTTCCGAAGTGTTTGCCGAGATAGACCAGGTAGCTCCGGTGATAGCTCACGACGCGCACGCCGTCGTAATGGGCCGAACCGCTGCCGCCGATGTGGACGACAGTCGCGTCGGGCACGTAGACGACCCTCCACCCTTCCTCTCTCAGCCGCGCGCAGAGGTCGGTCTCTTCGAAATAGAGGAAGTAGGCCTCATCCAACAGAAAGGGCCCGACCGCGTCCCGGCGTACCAGAAGGCAGGAACCCTGCAGGCAGTCGACATCATGGCGCGAGCCGGGGTCTTCGTAGAGGCGGCGGTGGCGTCCGAAGATCCGCGAGCGCGGGAACGCCCTGTCGAGGAAGAACGTCTCTGCAAGCTGGTTCCAGAGAGACGGCGCCGAGACTCCCGTGCGCTGCAAGCTCCCGTCAGGGTTCAGGATCCGCGGGCCGATCGCACCGGCGTCGGGGTTCGCGCGGAGGAATCCGACCATGGATTCGAGGGCGCCGTCATGAAGGATGGTGTCGGGATTCAGCAGCAGGATGAATTCGCCCGTTGCGCGTCGATATCCGGCGTTATTCGCCGCCGCATAACCGGTATTTGAGGCGTTCTCGACGACGACGGCGCCGGGAGCATGGAGACGGGCCCGGGCGACGGAGTCATCCGTCGACGCGTTATCGACGACGATAATTTCGAACGCGAACGGAGGGGGGCGGCGGGAAATCGAGTCGAGACAATCCGGCAGAAACAACGCCGCATCGTAGGTGACAATGATGATGGAGAGCGCCTGCGGGTCGGGCATGGCTCACGATTGTCCGGTCGCGGCCTCGGCGATTTTCTTCACTTTCACCTGGCGGATCCGTCTCTGTCCCCGTTTCATCACGGTGAAGTGCAGGTTCTGGAACCGGATCTCCTCCTGCGATTCGGGCAACCGCCCGGTGAGCTTGGAGAGAAAACCGTTGAGCGTTTCGTACTCGGAATCCTCCGGAATATCGGATCCGAATTTCTTATTGAACACCTCGATCGTCATCCGGGCGTTCACCAGGGCTGTCCCGTCCGCCGACGTTTCGATGTCCTTCAGGACCTCGTCATACTCATCGTGGATCTCCCCCACAATTTCCTCGAGGATATCTTCCATGGTGATGACGCCCTGAGTGCCGCCGAATTCGTCGACGACGATTGCGATGTGGGTCTTGCGCTCCTGCATGTTGCGCATGAGCTGGCTGATTTTGATCGCATCGGGAACAAAATAAGGGGGCCGGATGATGTCCTGGAGTACGATCAGGTCCCGATGCTCGAGAAGGCTGATCAGGTCTTTCGAATAAATGACCCCGACGATATTGTCGATCGAATCCCTGTACACCGGCATCCGGGAATACCCCTCTTCCGTCACAATGCGGATGAGCCCTTCGCGCGACACATTATAGTTGATCGCGATGACCTCCATGCGGGGAACCATGATCTCCCGGGCGGTGGTGGTCGAAAACTCAAAGATGCTCGAGATCAACTCCTGTTCGGTCTTGTTGAAATAACCGCTCTTGGCCCCCTCTGCGAAGATCACCTCCAGCTCTTCCGGCGAATGAACCATCCGGTTGACGTGGGAGGGCGTGATGCCGACGTACCCCAGAAGGAACATCGAGGTGCGGTTCAGAACCCAGATAAACGGCTCGAACACGCGGTAGAAGAGTTGCAGCGGCAGGGAAACGACGAGCGCGGTCCCTTCGGGATGCTGGATCGCCACATACTTCGGACCCAGCTCCCCGAGGATGATGGTCAGAAAGGCGAGGATCGCGAAACTGATGACGAACGATACGACGTGGATGGTCTGATTGCTCAGGACTCCCAGAAGCTCAAAAGGCCCCTTGAGCAAATCCGCCAGGAGCGGCTCTCCCAGCCATCCCAGCACAAGGCTCGTGAGCGTGATCCCGAGTTGGGTGGCGGAAAGATAGGAATCGAGGTGCTCGACGATGTGTTTTGCCAGGATCGCGCGCTGATGGCCCGATTTTACCCGGTACTCCATCTGCGAGGCGCGAACCTTGACGATCGCAAACTCCGCCGCCACGAAAAAGCCGTTCGCCAGGATCAGCGCCAGGATGAAGACGATGTCTCCGATCACCTGTGAGAGCATGTGAGGGCCTTATCGGGTCGAGAAGCGGTTCACTGGGCGGATTCCTGCCGGTTGTGATCGTTGTCCATCGTTTCTTCATACAGCACTGACTCGAGTGTCAGGCCCCTCGCGGGCGCGTTCGGTCCCCCCTCGCGCCGGTCGTTCGCCGAAAGGATCGCGCAAAATTCCTCAAGTGTCGTGTACCCGCGGCCCACATCGACCATCGTTCCCACGAGCGAGCGGACCATTCCGTGAAGATATCTGTTCGCCCGGATCAAAAAAACAAGCGATTGTCCCTCCTCCTTCCAGCCTGCGCTCAGGACGGTACACCGGTAATGGTCGACCTCCGATTGTCCCTTGCAGAACGATCCGAACTCATGGGTCTCGGGCAAAAGGGCCGCCGCCTTCTGCATGAGGCCGACCTCGAGAGGGTACCCGACGAACCATGAATATCTTCTCTGCATCGCAGAGGGTACACGGAGGATCGTATAGGAATAGGATCGCTCCCTTGCGCTGTAGCGGGCATGAAAATCGAGCGGCGCCTCTGAGACCCGGCGAATCACGATATCTTCCGGGAGCAGGGCGTTCAGCGCGTGTTCGAGTTCGGCGCACGGCAGGCCGGTCTCGCTCTGAAAGTTGGCCACCTGCCCCCGGGCATGGACGCCCGCGTCTGTCCTCCCCGCCCCGATCAGACTCACCGGTTGCCGGGTGATCCGCCGGAGTGTCTCCTCGATCTCGCCCTGCACCGTCCTGGCGTTCTCCTGCCGCTGCCATCCTGCGTAGTCTGTCCCCTCATACTCGATGAGGAGTTTCACGTTTCTCATGGAGGACCTCCACGAGGCCCGGCGCCGGGCGGCGGCTCGATTGACCCTGAGGGCGGCGCAGAGCGCCTCTCCTCAACCGGCTTCTTCAAAAACTCCCGGAAAGGGTGATCCTGATACCGCCGGGATGCGCGAGGCCTCCGATCACGTCGGCGTGGATATCGATAAGCTGCCCCTCTTCCAGACTCCTGTTGTGACGGATTGCCAGTCTGGCGGCGTTGATCGCGCTGACGAGATGATTGACCGCCATGGCGGCGACGATGAATCGCGTGTCATTGAATCGATCGTCGCTGTTGACGCGGATCGCCCGGTATTGCTCACGGATCACCGGGCTATCCCAGCTCCAGTAAAAGCCGGACCGGGCGTCGTAGACCTTCTGGGGCTGACGGTCGCGCAGCGCCGCCTCGTTGAAATCGTACACGGTCTGGTAATCCCCGATGTCCGAAAAAAACTGATCGTCCTTCCCCTCGACGCTCGTATGGGCATGGGCCGCGGCGAACTGGCGCGAATCATCCTTCAGCCAGTTGGCATACCGGTCGAATGAGACCAACCCGACGACCAGGGCGCCCTCGATGATCGTGAAGTACTTGCCCGAGCCGTACTCCCCGGCGTAGAGTTCTCCCATCCCCGGCAACAGGAGCGAATAGACGACCGCCAGGCCCGTGCTCTTGGTTTCGCCCGGACCCGATTGCGGGAACAGCTCGGTCCGCGGCGCGGAAAGAACCGAAAGACCCCCCATCCGGTTGATGGGAAGAGAATGCGATGCTCCGGCCGAGGGATCCGGGGCGGGAGTCAGTTGGGCCGGAGCGGCGCTGCAGCTGAGGAGAAGAAGGGCGAGAATTGACTTCATGGGAGTTGGATTCCGATTTGGGTATCGTTGGAAAACAGTTCGGCGGCGCATTGATCGTGGGCTGCGCGGAGAATTCTCACGTCGCGGACCTCGTTTGCGAGCGGGCCGGGAGAAGGAGCCTCCACCCGGATGTAATTGGTGGTCAGGCCCGAGGCGCTCCGCCTCCGGTGACGCCCCTCGAACAGCACGGGCATGCGCCTCCCGATGAAGGAGGAATGAAAGGCGTGCCGCTTCCTTTGCCCGAGCAGACGGAGGGCTTCGCTTCGCTCGGCTCTCACGCGCGGTTCGACCGTCCCCTCGAACTCCGAGGCCGGCGTGCCGGGCCTCTCTGAAAAGGTGAACACGTGAAGGTACGAAACAGGCGCGTCGGCGAGGAAGGACGAGGTCTCGCGGAACGACTCCTCGGTTTCACCCGGAAAGCCGACGATCACGTCGGCTCCGATCCCCGCGTCCTGATCGCGCCCCCTGATATACTCCACAACGGCGAGGTACTGTTCCCTGGTGTACCTCCGCCGCATCCGTTTCAGGACCATGTCGCTCCCGCTCTGGAGCGGGATATGAAAATGGTTGCAGCATTTTCCCGAGCCGAGGACGGCGTCCACCAGCTCGCGGGTCAGCAAATTTGGTTCAATCGAACTGATTCGAATCCGTTCAATCCCGTCGACTTCTTCGAGCTTTCTCAGCAACCGGAGAAGTCCGGCACCCTGCTTCAGGCCGTAATCGCCGACGTTCACACCGGTCAGGACAATCTCGCTGCACCCCTGCGAAGCAATCCGGGCGGCGTCCAGAACGACGTCCTCTTCGGGACGGCTCCGGCTCGCGCCCCGGGCCATCGGGATCGTGCAAAAGGAGCAATTGAAATCGCATCCGTCCTGAATCTTGAGGAAGGCTCGTGTCCGCGATCCGGTGTCGGCCGAAAACGCGGGCGCGCAATCGACGGCGTCGTCGATGCAGGAAACGTAGACGTGGGGTGTCGGCTGTTTTACAAACCGGTCCGCGTGATCGAAGACGCTGAACTTTTCGTTCGTGCCGAGGACAAGATCGACCCCGTCAATGGCTGCGATCTCTTCCGGGCGGAGCTGGGCGTAACAGCCTGAGACGATGATGAACGCTTCTGGCGACGTGCGGAGGGCGCGGCGGATGATCTGCCGGCACTCGCGGTCCGCGCGTTCCGTCACGCTGCAGGTGTTGAGAAGATAGACGTCGGCGGGTTGGTCGGAATCGACGACCTCGAAGCCCCGGTCCGTAAACTGGCGTCCGATGGTCGCCGTTTCCGCGTAATTCAGTTTACAGCCGAGGGTATGGAGGGCGACTTTCTTCATTGCGAAAAGTACAAAGAGTTGCCTGAAAAGGCAACTCTTTGCCGCCGGGAGTGATCTCCGAACTTCAGAATTCAGCCTTGCGTCTGCCGGAACCCGCCTTACACCATCAGGTCCGATGTGGGCGGCTGGTCGGCCGGCGCATCGGGAGGAGTCTCGGCCGGTTTCCCCGAGATCGTCGCGACATCTTTCAGCGTCATCGGAGGAAGTTTATGCTTCGAGGCGTAGTCGTCGATGACTTTCTGTTCCTTTCCCTTCAGGTATTCCACCGCGGAAAGGACGATTCGCTTGCTCTCCTTGTCGAACTCGATCACCTTCAGCGCGATCTCGTCGCCGACATGGAACATGTCCGCGATATTCTTCACGGGGCTCATCGCGAGGTGCGAGACGGGGACGAATCCGTCCACCCCCGACGGGAGCTCGACGATCACCCCTTTCTCTATGATTCTGACGATCTTCCCGGAGGTTTCCGTCCCGGACCTGTACGATTCGGAGAAGGAGTCCCAGGGGTTGTCGCGCACCTGCTTGTGCCCGAGCGAAATCCGGCGCTGCGAGACGTCGACGCCGAGGATCACGACATCGAGCCGGTCCCCTTTCTTCACGATTTCTCCCGGATGCCGTATCTTTTTCGTCCAGGAGAGGTCGGAGATGTGCACGAGGCCGTCCACGCCGTCCTCAAGCTCGACAAAGACGCCGAAGTTCGTGAGGTTGCGCACGATCCCGGTATGCCTGGAGCCGACAGGATATTTTTCCATCAGGTTCATCCAGGGATCGGGCTCGAGCTGCTTCATCCCGAGGGAAATTTTCTTGTTATCCTTGTCGAGGCTGAGGATGACGGCATCCACCATCTGTCCCATGGAGACGACCTGCGAAGGATGTTTGATGTGCTGGGTCCAGCTCATTTCCGAGATGTGGATCAGGCCTTCGATGCCCTTCTCGATCTCGATGAACGCGCCGTAGTCCGCGAGCGAGACGACCTTTCCCGTGACCTTGGTCCCGACGGGATACTTCGTTTCGATATTCTCCCAGGGATGGGGTTGGAGCTGTTTCAGGCCGAGGGAGATGCGCTTCTTGGGTTCGTCGAAGTCGAGCACCACCACCGTGATCGTCTGGTCGAGCTTGACCACCTCGGACGGGTGGTTGACGCGGCCCCACGAGAGATCCGTGATGTGGACGAGGCCGTCGACCCCGCCGAGATCCACGAACACTCCGAAATCCGTTATAGCCTTGGCGGTCCCCTCGAGGATTTGTCCTTTCTCGAGGCTGTTCAGGATCGCGCTGCGCTGCTCCTGCATTTCGGCTTCAATCAACACCTTGTGGCTTACGACGACGTTCTCGTTCGGGTGGTTGATTTTTGCCACGCGGAATTCCATCGTCTTGCCGAGGAACTGGTCGAAGTCCCGCACCGGCTTGACGTCGATCTGAGATCCCGGGAGGAACGCGTCGAGACCCATCAGGTCGACGACCAGGCCCCCCTTGATGCGCCGGGTGATCTTCCCCACGAGCACTTCGCCGGTCTCGTAGGACTTCGTAATCCGTTCCCAGGTGCGCATAAAATCGGCCCGCTTGCGCGAGAGGACGAGCTGCCCGTCCTTGTTCTCAACGCTCTCAAGGAATACTTCCACTTCATCCCCCGGTTTCAACTCGTCGATGTTCGGGAATTCGGCGAGCGCTACGAGGCCTTCCGATTTGAACCCGATGTCGATCGCGACACCGTTGTCCGTGATGGCGACAATTTTTCCCCTGACGATCTCGCCTTCATGGATGCTGCTGAAGGTCTTGTCGTAGAGCAGGGCGAGCTGCTTAAATTCCTCGGGGGAATACTCGCGCTCTTCGATTTCGGAAAAATTGGCTTTCTTGCCTGCGGAACGGAACGGTGAGGGGGGCTGCGCCACGGCGCCGCGGGGGTATGATGCTGTTGATTGTTGGAACGTTTTTTCCTTGAGGTCTTCCGCCATTCATTCTCCTAACGAGCGGCCGGACTGGTTGTCGGCCGTATGCTCTTCATGCCGGGCGGCTGTGCAAGTCATCGAACACGCGCCGTTCGGACGAAAAGTGGTGCTTGTTGGTGCTGATTGTTGATTAGGATGACTTTAAAAACAAACTTATGCGACCGCGTGCTGCGGAGCCATCGCTTCAATGTGCTGCTTGACGCGCTCCATCAGCCACTGGGGGGTCGAGGTGGCGCCGCTGATGCCGACCGTCTCCACGCCTTCAAACCATTCGGGCTGCAACTCGGATTCGATTTCGACGAAGTATGTCCGCGGGTTCGCCTCCTGACAGATATGGAACAGGACTTTCCCGTTCGAGCTGATCCGGCCCGCGACGAAGATCATCACGTCGTTGCCCGCAGCAAACTCGCGCAGTTTCTTGTCCCGCCCGAAGACCTGGCCGCAAATCGTATCCTTCGCGTGGAATTCGGTGGCTTCCTGGTCGAACGTGTCGATGATCAGGTCCTTTATCCGCTTCTGGAATTCGTCCTTCAATTTCGCGAACGTGGCTTTATCCATCGTCGTCTGGGAGAAGAGCACGGTCTTCCTGTTGAGGTCGATCTTGTTGATCTCCTCCAGGGATTTGATGACCACCGCTTCCCCGTTCGTCTGCCCGACGAGTCCGATCACCTCGGCGTGATCCGCTTTTCCGTAGATCACCACCTGGTACCCCTGATCGTAAAATTTCTTGATCCGTTCCTGCACCTTCCAGACCACCGGGCAGGTCGCGTCGACGAGAGTCACGCCCAGCTCTTTCGCGGCCGCGAATGTCGAGGGCGGCTCGCCGTGAGCGCGGATCAGGACTTTCCCGTTTTTCACGGAGGGAAGGTCGGCATGGGTGATCGTCTTCAAGCCCCTGCGCTCGAGGCGCTCGATCTCCATCGGATTATGGATGATCTCGCCGAGCACATAGAGCGATTCCCCGGGCGGCGCCGTCTGGAGCTCCGTCTCCGCGATGTCGATCGTCCGGATCACACCCCAGCAAAACCCCGCGCTCTTGTCGATGCTCACTTTCATGTTCGTGTCTTCAGCAACCTGTCCGCCTGTTCAATAACATACTGGACTTGTTCTTCCACCGTCAGTTTTGACGTGTCAAGGACGATCGCGTCGTCGGCCTTCCGGAGAGGGCTGATCGTGCGGCTCGAATCCTTCCGGTCGCGTTCCTCGATTTCCTTCATGAGCAGCTCCAGAGGAACATCGATCCCCCGGTCCTGCAATTCCTTCCGCCGCCGCGCGGTACGCTCATCCACCTTTGCGACCAGGAAAATCTTCAGATCGGCGTCGGGTACCACCACGGTGCCGATGTCACGGCCCTCAATCACGACGCCGCCTTCCTTCGCAAGCCGCCGCTGCTGCTCCACCATCACGTCCCGGACCTTTTTGATCGCGCTGATCCGGCTCACCGCCTTGGTCACCGCCTGGCTCCGGATCGAGGGAGTGACGTCACGGCCGTTCACCTTGACCCTGAATTCACCCTTCGATTGTTCGAAACAGATTTGAGTCTGCTCGGCGAGCGTCCCGATCTGCTCTTCGTTGTCCGGATCGAGATTCTCTTCGAGCGCCCTGAGGGTAATCGCGCGGTACATCGCCCCGGTATCGATGAAGAGATAGTCCAATCGCCCCGCCGTCAGCCGCGCAGTCGTACTCTTGCCGGATGCGGCCGGGCCGTCGATTGCAATGACTAGTTTCTTCAAATTCCGGTCGCTTTGGGTGAATCGTTGAGCGAATTAATATACAAAATTATCCCCATTCAATCAATACCGAACTTTTGCGGGAATTGCTTATATTTGAACGATTTATGAGAAAATTGACCCATGAGGAAATCGGGCGCAGACGACTCTCCCCGGAGCAGCTCGGCCGGGAAGAACGCTTCCCCGTTACGATCCTGCTGGATAACATCAGGAGCCTCTATAATGTCGGGTCGATCTTCAGGAGCGCAGACGGCGCCCGGGTTTCCAGGCTCATCCTGAGCGGCTACACTCCGCACCCCCCGAGAAAGGAAATCGAGAAAACGGCCCTCGGAGCGACCGCCACCGTCCCGTGGACGTACGTCAGGGATCCGCTCGAGGCGATCGCCGCGCTCAAGTCCGGGGGTGTCAGGATCTGCGTTCTTGAGCAAACCGGGTCGAGTACGCCTTACTATTCGATTTCAAAGGAGAGTTTTCCGCTCTGCCTCGTGGTGGGAAACGAAATCACCGGAGTCTCCGGCGAGATCCTCCGGGAAGCGGACTTTGCGGTCGATATTCCGATGTACGGCATGAAACAGTCGCTCAACGCGGCTGTCGCGCTCGGAATAACGGTCTTCGAACTCGTGAGGATTTGGAAAAGCGAATGACGCCTAGCAGGCGTCCAGAACTTCGCGGACTCTCCCGAGAACCATCTCAGAGACGTAGGGCTTCTGGATAAAGTCCTTCGCTCCCGCCTTCATCATGGTCATTTTCAGGTTGGGATCAAAATAGCCGCTCGCGAGGATCGCTTTGACGCGCGGATTCATCGCCATCATCTCCTGAAACATTTCCCAGCCTCCCAGCTTCGGCAGGCCCATGTCGGAGAGGACGATCGCAATCGTGTCCTTGTTGGTTCGGTAGATCTCCACCCCCTCGGCGCCGTCTTTCGCGGCAAGAACCCTGTACCCGTGCTCTTCGAACAGGCTCGTCAGGAGCTCGCGCAGCATTTCCTCGTCCTCGACCAGGAGAACCGTTTCATCCCCTCCTTTCGGCTCGGACCGCTCGGTCGAAGCGGGCGAGGCCGAGACGATCGTGCGCGACTGGACCGGAAGATAGAGCCCGAGCGTGGTCCCGACTCCGGGCGCGCTCGCCACATCGACGAATCCGTGATGGCTGTTGACCACGCCGTACACCACCGCGAGTCCGAGGCCGGTCCCCTTCCCCAGTTCTTTCGTCGTGAAGAACGGCTCGAAGATCCGGTTCCGGGTCGCCTCATCCATCCCCAATCCGTTGTCTTCCACCTGGACGCAGACATATTCGTCGGCGCCCGCTCCGGAGAACTTCTTCCGAATCTCGGAGCCCGGCACCACCCTCGTGCGAAGCGTCAGCGCTCCCCCGCCGGGGGCCCCCACGCCGTCCATCAGGGCGTCCCGTGAATTCAGACTCAGGTTCAGGAGCGCCTGGTGGAGCTGCGACGCGTCCGCAAGAACCGAGGGAATCCGCTCGTCAAGCTGCAACGAAATGGAAATCGTCTTCGGGAATGTCTGCGTCAGCATCCGGGCGAGCTCCTGGAGGGTGTCGTTCACGTTGACCGACTCGAACGAAGGATCTGCCTTGCGCGCAAACGTGAGGAGCTGGCGAACCAGGGCGGCGCCCCGCTCCACGGCGACTTCGATCGTTCCGAACCCCTGCCGGAGTTTCTCGAGGTCGGGGGTGCCCTTCTGCATCATCGCCGTGTAGCCGAGGATGATCCCGAGGATATTGTTGAAATCATGGGCGATTCCGCCTGCGAGGGTCCCGATTCCTTCCATCTTTTGCGCCTGCCGGAACTGGTCTTCGAGCCTCTTGCGTTCCGTGATGTCCCTGATGAAGGAGCGGTAGGCGATGACCGTCCCTTCCGCATCGCGGACGGCCGAGGCATTCTCGAGCACCATCCGTTTTCCGCCGTTTTTCAATTTAATCTCAAACTCGAAGTCTGTCACGTACCCCTGCCGCGCAAGAGTATTCTTGAAGATCTCACGGTCCTCCGAGTTCGCATAGAGGTCGCGTGAGAGATCGATCCCCAGCAGCTCCTCCCTGGACTGGTACCCGAACAGTTCGATGCCTGCCGGGTTCACGTCGATGATCCTTCCTTCGGGCGTGCTGCGGAAGATGCCGTCCTTCGACTCTTCGAACAGGGTCCTGTATTTCTCTTCCGAGACCCGGAGCATTTCTTCGGCGCGCTTATGCTGCGTGACATCCCTGCGGGTTCCCCAGATCCGCTTCAGGTGGTCGTTGTCGATCATGCCGACCAGGTTGTTCAGGTAGTGCTTGCGGGTTCCGAGGATGTCGTTTTCTGAAGACTCCGCATCCGTCAACCTGTATCCGGTGAGGATGAAGTCGCGAAGAAGCTGGTCGCTCATCCGGTTCTCCGGCTTGAGCACGTCGCCGAGCTTCGCGCCCATGAGCTCCTTCGCTCCGGAGACGCCGTACATGTGCGCCATGGCGTCGTTGCACTCCGCGATGTAGGCATGCGCATAGAACGCCCGGATCTGCTCCTGTTCGGGAAGCAGGATGGAGATGGGATGGTCCAGCTCAAATCTCCAGATCCCCTCGGAGCTCTGTTCGACAAACTGGCGGTACCGTTCTTCGCTGACACGGAGCGCTTCTTCCCCCAGCTTCCGTTCGATCGCTTTTGCCACCTGCGAAGAAACGAATTCGAGAATATGCTGGTCCTGTTCTCCGTAGGCGTTGGGATCCGAGTAGTGCTGCACGGTCATCACCCCGATGGTTTTCTTTTCCACGGTCAGGGGGACGCCGAGCCAGATGGGCGAGGGCACGCCGATGAGAATGGCCTCGCCGCGTTTTTCCAACTCTTCCATACCGGCGGAATCGCACAACAGAGGCCTGCCCGTCCGGAGGACGTACTCTGTCAGGCCTTTTTCAGGGTGCTTCGGAGGAGACGGTGTGTCGACCTCGTCGACGAAATACGGAAAACTGATCAGGTCCGAGCGCTCATCGTAGAGAGCGATGTAAAAATTATTCGCGGGCATTACCTCGTGAATGATCCGGTGGACGCCCTTGAACAGTTCATCGAGGGTCGGGGAACTGTCCGCCGCCTGCGCGATTCTGTAGACCGCGGATTGCAACTGCTCCGCACGCTTCCGGTCGGTCGTATCGCGCGTTGCCTCCGTTCGTGCGGTGACGTCGTGCGAGATCAGAACGATCTGGACTACCTTCCCCTTTTCGTCACGGATGACATATCCCTGGGACTCGATGTGGCGGACCCGCCCGTCGGCCGTAAGAAACCGGTACTCCATGCGGGTACACTCGCCGGTCCGCGCCGTCTCCTGAAAAGCATCCCGAACGCGCTCCCTGTCGTCCGGATGAACCTCCTGGAACAGGTCGTTCCCGGGAGTCCCGGGCGCATCCTCGAGGATTCTCTTGTACGAAGGGCTATTATAGAGGCGCTTCCCCTTTGAGTCGGTGACAGTGACGAGGTCGTCGACATTCTCGAGGATCAGTCGAAGGAGCCGCTCGTCACGGAAGAGATCCGCTCGGGAAACAGGTTTCCCGGCATGTGGCAGACGCAGCGCGTCTTTGGCTATTTTAGACAAAATGACTCAAATTCATTGTTATCCCGGTGTTGAATCTAGGGAAGATCGCGCACCTCTTCAAGCCCCACTTGTCCGGCGTCACTTTCAGCACATATGGGGCGTCCTCTCAAGGGCAGGCATTTGGGAGCATGAGATGTGGGAGCACAAAACTATCGGGTTCGGTAGCCGCAAGCTTTAGCTTGCGGGCTTTTGATGGGGAATCGGGAGCATGAAATCCCCACGGCCTAAAGGCCGTGGCTACCGAATCTACGGGGTTTTGGTAACTGGCTATCGGAATCGGTAGCCGCAAGCTTTAGCTTGCGGGCTTTTGATAGGAAATCGGGAGCATGAAATGCCCACGGCCTAAAGGCCGTGGCTACCGAATTTGAGACGGCATCTGTCGGGGATCGGTAGCCGCAAGCTTTAGCTTGCGGGCTTTTGGAGGGGAATCGGGAGCATGAAATGCCCACGGCCTAAAGGCCGTGGCTACCGAATTTGCGACGGCATCTGTCGGGGATCGGTAGCCGCAAGCTTTAGCTTGCGGGCTTTTTTTTGGGGGGGGTTACGCAGCCTGAAGGCTGCGCCTACCGAATTTGCGAGGAGTCAGTGCTTTATTTCGGAGGCGAGGGTGAAAAACTCTTCTTTTTCGTGCGTGTGTATCCGGATCACACCGACCCGGACCAGACCGACAAGGATCCGCGAGGCCCGGCGGTCGCTGATATTCACCTCCCTGCCGAACTCTCTCACGGTGATCCTCTCGTTCTTCTCGAGATGCCGGAACAGGCGGCGTTCATTCTCGCCGATGGCGATCTTCCGGGGGGGTGCGTCGGGATTCTCATCTTCGAGGATTTTTACCACTTCACGGCTTGCCATGACGGTCTTGTCGTTCACCCGGATATATACGCGGGTTGCCTCCCCGTTCGACCGGTCGTGCTCGCCCAGGAAATAGTGGGGTTTGGTGCGGCTCTCATCGATCCGGCACACGATGACATCGCGTCCGTCGAAGGGGACGATCGTGATGCCGGGACGAATGACCGGGTCGCAGTACTCGTTCCCGGCGATCTCGATCAACTCGATCTCCGATTTTTCGCTTTCGACCCCGACGATCGACCCGTCGTCGTCGACGCCGAAGAGGATGGTTCCTCCCTTCGTGTTGGCGAACGAGATGATCGTTCTGGCTATTTTCTCCGCGGAGGAGATGCGGCGTTTGAATTCGATCCCAAAGCCCTCTCCCTCCTCGATCAGCCGGTTGACGTCGTGAAAGTTCATGGTCCGTCCGCTTTATCCTCCCTGACCGTCAAGATATCCCTGAAGGATCAGGGCCGAGGCCATCTCGTCGATCCTTCCCTTCACCCTGCGCTTCATCTTACCCACGTTCATATCCAATAGTGTCTGGCGTGCAATCCGCGACGTAAACCTCTCGTCCTGCCTCACGATCTCCACCTTCAGTTCCGACGCCAGGAGCCGGATGAATTCTTCGACTTCCTCCGCCATCGAGTCGCTCCTCCCTTTCAGGTTGATCGGGACTCCCACCACGATCTTCTCCACGCCGAACTCGAGGGCGATGCGCTTGATCTCTGAAATTTTTGAGGGGGAGTTCGGTATGACGGTCACTCCCCGGGCGATGATATTCAGGGGGTCGCTGACCGCGATCCCGATGCGTCTGCTGCCATAGTCGATGCCCAGGATGCGCGCGGCCATGTCGTCTGTGAATCAGTTCTCAGAGGGACGGTGAGCCCCGAGCGGCTGCGAAAGAAAGCCCTTCAGCCGCTTTCCCGGCTTGAAGTGCGTCTTCCTTCGCGAGGGGACGTAGATAATTTCTCCGGATTTTGGGTTGCGCGCTTTGGGTTTGGATCGCGTGGCTTTGACCTCGAACACGCCGAAATCCCTGATTTCAATCCGCAGATCGGGATCGGCGCTCATCATGATCTCCCGGACCGCCACGAACACGCGCTCGATCCACTTCGCGGAAACGTTCATATTCTCGGAGCCGGCGAGCGCGACCTTCCTGACAAGGTCTTTCTTCGTGTAGGTTTTCGGGCGGTGACCGTTGCTCTTCATTCATCCCTCCTTGCTACTCCATCAGGCGATCCGCCCGATAGACGCCTTTGATTTTGCGCAGTTTCTCGATGACCCTGCCGAGATGGTCTGTGTGTTTTACGCCGATAATGATCGTTCCCTCGAAGATACTGTCCTTCGTATCGATTTTCACGCCGCGAATGTTCGTGTTCTGATAGGTCGAGATCGCGTGCGTGATGTCGTTCAGCATGCCGGTCCGGTCCTCGCCCGAGATCCGGATGGCGGCCGGGTATTCGACCCCGTTCGTTCCGGGCCAGCCCACCTCCACGATGCGGCGCGGATCGGACGCCATCATCGAAATCAGGTTCTTGCATGTCTTCACGTGTATCTTGACCCCCTCTCCCTGCGTGACGAATCCGATGATTTCGTCGCCGGGGATGGGATTGCAGCACTTTGCGTAACTGTGCATGAAGTTGTCGTTGCTTCCGAAGAGCGTGATCCCGCCGGTGATGCTGCGCGCGGTGTCCAGGAACCGGTTGAAGAGGCCGGCGCTCTTATCCTCCCGGGGAAGTTCCGGCTGGGAGTGCTTGAGCTTCAGCTCGATCTCGTGAAGGACCGCCTCGGGATCGATTTCCTCCCGCTGGATTTTCAGGTAGAAATCCCTCAGGTCGTCCACCTTGAACTCGTGCACATGCCTGATCAGATCGTCGTCGCTGATGTGTAGCTTGAACCTCTTCGCGCGCTTCTCCCATTGCTCGCGTCCCTCGGTGATCTCCTTGCGCTCCTCCTCCTTGACCCATTTGCGGACCTGGGCTTTCGCCTTGTGGGTGACGACGAACTGCTCCCAGTCGGCTTTCGGGGTCTGGTTCTTGGACGTGATGATTTCCACCTGGTCCCCGCTGCGGAGCTGGGAGTCGAGGGGAACGATGCGTCCGTTGACTTTCGCGCTGAGGGAATGGAATCCCACGTTGGTGTGGACCGCGAACGCGAAATCGACGGGGGTGGCGCCTTTCGGAAGGATTTTCAGCTCTCCCTTCGGGGTGAAGAGGTAGATCTCATCCTGGTAAAGATTCAGCTTGAAGCTCTCCATCAGCTGCTTGGCGGGCGCCTCCTCATCGGCGTGCTCGAAAATCTCGCGCACCCACGAAATCCAGTTTTCCAGCTCCTCGTCGAGGGTCGAAACGTTCTCCTTATACCTCCAGTGGGCCGCGACCCCCTGCTCGGCGATCTCATGCATCGCCCGCGTCCTGATCTGCATCTCCACCATTTTACCCTCCGGGCCGACGACGGTCGAGTGAATGGACCGGTAGCCGTTTTTCTTCGGCACGGAAATGTAATTCTTGAACCGTTCGGGAATCGGCAGGTAGATCGAGGAGAGGATGCCGTAGGCCGTGAAGCATTCGTTCTCGTTCTCGGTCTCGAGGATGATCCGGACCGCAAACAGATCGTAGATCTCATCGAGCGGCTTGGCCCGAGCGACCATCTTGTTGTAGATGCTGTACAAATGTTTGGGCCGCCCTTCGATTTCAAACTTCATCCCCTCCTCGTTCAGGCGCTTCTCGAGCGGCAGGACGAACTTGCGGATGTACGATTCCCGTTCCTTTCGCCGCGCCTTGAGCTGGCGCGCGATGTTCTCATATTCCCCGGGATGAAGGTACTTGAAGGCGAGGTCCTCGAGCTCCCACTTGATCTTCGCCAGCCCGAAGCGGTGGGCGAACGGCGCATAAATGTCGAGCGTCTCCTTCGCGAGGCGCACCTGCCTCTCCGCAGGCAGGTACTCGAGGGTCCGCATGTTGTGAAGCCGGTCGGCAAATTTGAGCAGCATCACCCGGATGTCGTTCACCATGGAGAGAAGCATCTTGCGGTAGCTTTCCGCCTGCGTCACCTCGTGGCTGCGAAAGATATCCGAAATCTTGGTCGCGCCGTCGACGATGTCCGCTATGGCGCTTCCGAATTCCTGCCGGATATCCTTTATTTCGTACTCGGTGTCTTCGGCGACATCGTGGAGGAGGGCTGCAGCGACCGAAACGTCGTCCAGGGGGATTTCTTTGGCGACAACCATCGCCACCTCGTAGGGATGGTTGAAAAAGGGATCGCCGGACGCTCTAATGTCGTTCTTGTGGGCTTCGAGGCTGAACTCGAAAGCTCTGCGGATCAGGTCTTCATTGACGGTCCGAAGATTCTTTCGGCAGACAAGAAGGAGATCTTCCAGTTTCTTTTTGTAAATGCCGTCGCGCATGGGGCGCCGCCATCAGCGGAAGCGGGATCTGGTGGTCTAAGTTCGTTTAATTGCTCAACTTGGTCTACTACGAATATACTGTCATCAGGAATGAATGTCAACTGAACGGGGGGTGGTAGCGCCGCATTTTGTCATCCTGAGCGGAGCGAAGGATCTCGCCGGTCAACTAGACGAGATCCTTCGGTCGCTACGCTCCCTCAGGATGACATATACGGGGAATGCGAGACACCGCCGGATGATTGAATCTCACTCAGAATTTGCGTAAGTTTTCGCAGATCCATGGACGACCGGACCGGGGAGATCGTGCTATCAGTCTCGGAAAAAGCCTTTCTGCTGGAGTTGGCGCGCGATTCAATCGAGTCGGCCGTCAGGGGAAAACCCCCGGCGTCGATCGGACCCTGCGAGCCCGCTCTGCTCCGTCCGCAGGGGGCGTTCGTGACCTTGCGGATCAGCGGGGAATTGCGCGGGTGCATCGGGTACGTCGATCCCCTCAAGCCGCTGGCGCATACCGTCCAGGAGGCTGCGGTGAAAGCCGCGCTCGACGACCAGCGATTTCCACCCGTCGGGCCGGATGAATTAGACGCTCTCGCGATTGAAATTTCCGTCCTCTCGCCATTAATCAAGATGGAACAGATTACCGACATCGAAGTGGGAACACACGGTCTGCTGATCGGATATGGGGGAAATCGCGGCCTCCTCTTGCCGCAGGTGCCGTTGGAACACGGGTGGGACCGTGAGACTTTTCTCTCCCAGACCGCCAAAAAGGCCGGCCTGCCTCCCCGGATCTGGGAACGTCCAGGCGCGGAAACCTACCTCTTCACGGCGGAGATCTTCGAAGAGGAATCGGAGGCCCGTGGGAAACGGTGAATCACGGCGCGCATTGAACCTCTGCCGGTGACCCCGCCGCTCATACGCGAACCGGCCGTGGCCGGTATGTTCTATCCGGCGGATCCGGAGGCCCTCCGCGCGGAAATCGGCGCGCGCCTGGCCCGCGCGGACGCACGGCCCGAAGAGGGAGTCATCCTCGGATTGATCCTGCCGCATGCCGGATACGAGTACTCCGGCGACGCGGCATCCCTGGGATACAAACTGCTCGGCGGAAAATCGTTTGAATGCGTGGTCATTGTCTCCCCGAGCCACCGGGAATACTTTGACGGCATTTCCGTCTATGAAGGAAGCGGATACCGCACTCCGCTCGGTGATCTGCCGGTCGACGATCGCTTCCGCGAGCTCCTCGTTTCCGGTGATCCGCTCATCGAGGCGTCCCGGATGGGCCACCGGAACGAACATGCGATCGAGGTGCATCTCCCCTTCATCCAGGAGGTCCTCGGCGAGGTGAACATACTGCCGATCGTGATGGGCGAACAACGGAGAGAGTATTGCTTCCACCTTGCGGGAAGGCTCGCCCAGGTGTTCGCGGGCACCCGGGTATTGCTCATTGCAAGCACCGATCTTTCCCACTACCATCGCTATGAAGTTGCGGAATCGCTCGACGGCATTATCGTCGCGGACGTCGCCGGATTCGACGAGGAGAAAATCATGACCGACCTGGAGACAAGGCGCACCGAAGCCTGCGGGGGCGGTCCGATGGTCGCGGTGATGGCTGCGGCCCGGCGTCTCGGCGCGAATCGCGCCGGAATCCTCTCCCACTGTAATTCCGGGGACGTGACCGGCGACCGCTCGAGCGTCGTGGGATACCTTTCCGCCGTTCTTCTCAATACGAACTGACCTCCCGTGCCGGCACCGCGTCCTCCCAGGGTTTCCATCGTCGGCGCCGGAGCGGTGGGCTCCTCGCTCGGGCGGGCCTTGCACGACAGGGGTTATCCGTTCGTCTCCGTCATCAGCCGCAGCGGCGCTCCGGCGATCGCGCTCGCGAAGGCGTTGCAATGCGGCAGGGCTTCGACGGAGATCGGCGACCTTTCCCCGAAGACCGAATGCCTTCTCCTCACCGTCCCGGACGGGGCGATCGCGGAGGTGGCGCTCAGCGTCTCGAAACTGAAGGCGATCAACTTCAAAAAGCTGTTCGTCGTCCACTGTTCCGGAGTGCATTCTGCAGACGTGCTGGAACCGCTCCGCCGGCGCGGATCGCTGGTGGCGTCGATGCACCCGATCCAGACGTTTCCCTCCATGAGGCCACCGGGGAGGCAGCGCGGGCCCGGGAGGAGCCGGGCGAAGATTCAGGGAATCTTCTACGGGATCGACGGCGAGCGGGAGGCGGTCGGGCGGGCGGAGCGTTTGATCGGGGACCTGGGCGGGAGAGCCCTGATTATCCGGAAAGAACTGAGGCCCCTCTACCACGTGATATGCGTGTTTGCGTCGAATTATCTGATGGTGCACCTCCATTCAATCGAGCAGTTGACCCTGCGACTCGGCGTGGCGGCGACCTGGGAGGAAATGTTCGGGCCCCTGATCACGGCGACGCTTGAGAACGCGGTGCACCCGCCCGCCGCCGACTCGCTTACCGGGCCGATCGTAAGAGGCGATTTCGAGACGGTGGACCTCCATCTCAAAGCGCTCCTGGCCTACGCCCCGAAGTTTCTCCCGGCCTATATCTCCGGAGGAATCGAGGTTGCGCGGGTCGGAAAAGAACAACAGAAGCTCAGCCAGGAGAATTTTGAACGGTTGATCGGACAATTCAGGCAAATACTAAAGAACCATCCACTCAATAATCGAGCGAAGGTGAAGAATTGAAAGCACTCATCGCAAGCGGCGGCCGCGGCACGCGCCTCAGGCCTCTGACCCACACCCAAAACAAGCACCTGATTCCCATCGCCAACAAGCCGATTCTGCACTACGCGATCGAGGCCGCGGTCGATGCGGGAATCAAGCAGATCGGCATCGTCTGCAACGCCGACAACGATGAGGTGCAGAAGGCGATCGGGAACGGGAAGCGGTGGAACGCCCGGATTACGTATATTCCCCAAACCGCGCCCCTCGGCCTCGCGCATGTCGTGAAGATCGCTCAGAGGTTCGTCGGGAAGGACAACTTCATTTTCTACCTCGGCGACAATATGGTGGTCGGCGGGGTGAAGAGATTCATCGAGGAGTTCGAGCGGAGCGGCTGCAATTGCTTCCTGACGCTTGCCCGGGTTCGCGATCCGGAGCGCTTCGGCGTGCCGGAGATCAAGAAAGGGCGGATCGTCCGCATCGAGGAAAAACCCTCCAAACCGAGAAGCCAGTTTGCGGTCGCGGGCATTTACATCTACGACCACCATATTTTCGAGGCGGCGAGAAAGATCAAACCGAGCAAGCGCGGCGAGCTGGAGATCTCCGATGCGCACCAGTACCTGATCGACAAGGGCTATAAGGTCGGATTCAGCGAGATCACCGGCTGGTGGAAGGACACCGGCAAGCCCTCGGACCTGCTGGAAGCGAACCGGCTCGTGCTCGACAATCTCCGTCCCCAACTCGAGGGGCACATCGACAAGACTTCGACGGTGGCGGGGAAAGTGCAGCTCGGGGAAGGGTCGAAAATCCTCAACAGCGTGGTGCGCGGGCCGGCCATCATCGGAAGGAACTGCGTGATCGAGAACAGCTATATCGGACCCTTCACCTCGATCGGCGACGGGACCCAGATCCGGAATTCGGAAGTGGAGTACAGCATCGTCCTGAGAGATTGCAAGGTGCTCGACGTCCGCATCCGGATTGAGGGAAGCATCCTCGGCAACGACGTGGAGATCGTGGACGCCGTCGGAAAACCGCACGTCCACCGCTTCATGATCGGCGACCAGAGCAGGGTCGAGGTCGCATGGTAGCGCCGGAAGCGTGTTAAGGAGAAGGATCGATGACAAACTATCAAACGCTGCTGTTCGAGACGAGGGAACGGATCGCGTTCATCACCCTCAACCGTCCCGATAAACTGAACGCCCTCAACGCGCTCTGCAAGAAGGAGCTGGGCGAGGTGTTCGGACAGATCCGGTCCGGGCACGAGGTGGACGCCGCAATTCTGACGGGCTCGGGGGAGAAGGCCTTCGCCGCGGGGACGGACATCGGGGAACTTTCCTCCCTTACTCCCGAGTCCGGCAAGGAATTCTCGCTCTCCGGCCAGGCGCTCTTCGACCGGATCCAGCACCTCGGCAGGCCGGTGATCGCCGCGGTCAACGGCTACGCGCTGGGCGGGGGCTGCGAGCTCGCGCTTGCCTGCCATTTGCGGATCGCATCGGAGAACGCGAGTTTCGGCCAGCCGGAAGTGAACCTGGGGACTATTCCGGGTTATGGCGGAACCCAGCGGCTGCCGAGATTGATCGGGCCGGGCCGGGCGACGGCCATGATCCTCACGGGGAGCCCGATCGATGCCCAGGAAGCGCTCAGGATCGGACTGGTACACCTCGTCGTCCCCCGCTCCCGTTTGCTCGCGGAGGCCGAATCGCTCGCCCGGACGATTCTCTCGAAGGGCCAGATCGCGGTGCGCATGAGCCTGAAGGCGATCAACATCAGCATGGAAATGCCTTTGAGCGAGGGTCTGAAGGTGGAGGCATCGATGTTCGGAGAATGCTGCGGCACGGCAGACTTCTCGGAAGGGACCAAAGCGTTCATCGAAAAGCGCAAACCTTCGTTCGCCGGCCGATGAGCCGGGGCCCTCTGGTCGATCACCCGATCGTCGTGCGCCTGGTGATCTCGCTTCTCATGGGAGTCGCGGCGGCCGGCTTGTTCTTTCTCAACCGCACCAGCCTGACCCCGCCCCGCCATGGCGAAGCCGGACCGGTGTCGGCAAGTTCGGGGTTGGCGGACACTACCGGGCATCCCGGCGAGCAGAGGTCCGAGCCGGTCCCGGAGGCTTCGCCCGCCGTGCTCGCGGAAATCGACCACGAGGTCGATTCGGTCCTCGTCCATTTCGGCATCGACGAATCGTGGACGCGCAGGAAGGAAATCGCGGTGCCGAATTCCAGGTTTTCGAGGATCGAGCGGCGGGTCCTGATCCCCAAAGACCTTGCCACGGTCGTGCTGAACGGCGCCTTCAACGCAATGGCGGCCAGGTTTAACGGCAGGGCAATCGCTTCGGAGAACCTCCGGGAGAATCATGTTACAATTCACATCGAGGTGGGGGGAGCGATCGTTCAGACGATCATCCTCCGCCCGACCCCCAATCTGAGACGGGATGCCCGGGACCGGCCCCCTAAGAAAGTCTGAATCCGGACCACACGAATTTTCCGCACCATCATCAACGAAAGAGAGAGTACGTTCAATGGCAAAAGAGAAACCCGGCACGGTATCGATGGATAAACTGGTCTCGCTCTGCAAACGGAGGGGCTTCGTCTTCCAGTCGAGCGAGATCTACGGCGGCTTGAACGGCGCATGGGATTACGGCCCGTTGGGCGTCGAGCTCCTGAACAATATCAAGGCCGAGTGGTGGAAGGAAATGACATACCGGGAAAACGTCGAGGGGATCGACGCGGCGATTCTCATGCACCCGAAAGTGTGGGAGGCCTCCGGCCACGTGGAGAATTTCACCGATCCGATGGTCGATTGCCGGCAGTGCAAATCCCGCTATCGCGTCGACATCCTCTTCGAGGAGCTGTCGGTCAAAAAGCAGAAGGAACTTCTCCGCGCCGTCGAGCCGGGGGCCGCGCTCCCCGCGGACGAGACTCTGATGACGGAAGAATTCCGCAGGCGCGCGGAGCTTGAACCCCAAAAATTCCTCCCGGTCCTGAATTGTCCCAATTGCGGAAACAAGGGGACCTTCACGGAGGCCCGGACATTCAACCTGATGTTCAAGACATTCGTCGGGCCGGTCGAGGATTCGGGCGCCGTCGTCTACCTACGCCCCGAGACGGCCCAGGGGATCTTCGTGAACTTTCTCAACGTTCAGTCCTCCTCCCGCCAGAAGATCCCGTTCGGCATCGCCCAGATCGGCAAGGCGTTCAGGAACGAGATCAACACGAAGAACTTCCTCTTCCGGACGCGGGAGTTCGAGCAGATGGAGATGCAGTTCTTTGTGAAACCGGGAACCGACGTCGAATGGTTCGAATACTGGCGCGAACAGCGGATGAGCTGGTTCAACCGGCTCGGGATGGAGTCCGGCAAGCTCCGCTGGCACCGCCACGAGCCCGGGAAGCTCGCCCATTACGCCAAGGATGCCTACGACGTTGAATATTCCTTCCCGTTCGGCTGGGGCGAAATCGAAGGGGTGCACAACCGCACCGATTTCGATCTTTCCCGGCACGAGCAGTTTTCCGGGAAAAGCCTCAAGTATTTCGAAGAGGAATCGAAGGAGAAATTCACGCCGTATATCATCGAAACATCGGCCGGAGCGAGCCGGTCGTGTATGGCGTTTCTCGTGAACGCCTATGCCGAGGAGGAAGCGCCCACGGCCGAAGGGACGGCGGAGACCCGCGTGGTACTGAAGCTCCACCCGAGACTCGCCCCGATCAAAGCCGCGGTCTTTCCGCTCGTGAACCGGGACGGAATGCCCGAAATAGCGAAGAAGATCGAACAGGAGTTGAGAAGCGCTCTCCGGGTTTCTTACGATGCGAGCGGCGCGGTCGGGCGCCGCTACCGGCGGCAGGACGAAATCGGGACACCGTTCTGCATCACCGTCGATTCGCAAACGCTGGAGGATCAGACTGTCACGGTGCGGGAACGCGACTCGATGGCCCAGGAGCGAATTGCGAGTGACAGGGTGGTTTCATATCTTACCTCAAGGATTTCAGCTGCATAGCAACCATCCAAACTCAACACTTACATCATTTCAGAGGAGAGACGCCATGACAACTCCCATCAAACTCTTCACCGTTCTGGTGATCTGCGCTTCCCTTCTCATGATGGGCTGCGGGGCGAGCAACACCGTCAAGGGGGGTGGAATAGGAGCTGCTGCCGGGGGAATTATCGGCGGGATCATCGGACACGCGGCGGGGAATACTGCCGCCGGGGTCATCATCGGGGCCGCGGTCGGAGGCACCGCAGGCGTGCTGATCGGTCATTATATGGACAAGCAGGCCGAGGAGATGAGAAATGACATCAAGAACGCAAAGATTGAGCGGGTCGGCGAGGGAATCAAGATCACGTTCGATTCCGGGATTCTCTTCAAGACGAACGCATCCGATCTTCAACCCACCGCAGAATCGAACATCTCCAGTCTCGCGAAGATCCTGAACAAGTACCCCGACACGAACATCCTGGTCGACGGCCACACCGACTCGACCGGTACAGCCGATTACAATCAGCGCCTGTCCGAGCGCCGGGCCCAGTCGGTCGCCGACTACCTGAAGGGCCTTTCCGTCGCCGGGTCCCGGATTACGACGAGGGGCTTCGGTGAAACCGCACCGGTCGCCTCGAATACGACCGCCGAAGGGCGGCAGCAGAACCGGCGGGTCGAAGTGGCGATCTTCGCCAACGACAAGCTGAAGGAAGCCGCGGCGAACAACCAGCTCGAGTGATTTCGCGTAGTCCGGAGCTTCTGAGAGCGGGATCCGTCCGGCCGTCCCTTAAAGTACCGAGGGGCATGTGCATCGGGCTCCTTGCGGCGCTCTCTGTCGTCGCCTCGCCGGCCCAATGGATCGGCGATTCCGCAACCGAAGCGCGCATTCACCGGGGGATCGAGGAGGTCTACAATCTCTCGTTCGACAGCGCAAAGACCGAGTTTCAATACATCGCCCGCCGGATGCCTGATCATCCGGCGGGTTATTTTTTCCTCGCGATGGTCGACTGGTGGAGAATCGTCACGGACATTGAGAACACGGCCTACGACGACCGCTTCCTTTCCGAACTGGACCGGGTGATCGATCTGTGCGACAAGCGGCTCGATAAGAACGAACACGACACAGCGGCGCTCTTTTTCAAAGGGGGAGCGCTCGGATTTCGGGGAAGGTTGCACGGCAACCGGGAGGATTGGCTCAAGGCGGCGAGCGACGGCCGCGCGGCCCTTCCCATCGTGGAGGAGGCGTACAAACTGGCGCCGGAGAACAACGACGTCCTCCTCGGCATGGGTCTGTACCATTATTATGCCGCTATCATCCCCGACCTTTACCCTTTCGTGAAACCCTTCATGATTTTTTTTCCGGAAGGCAACAAGAAGAAAGGCCTGAAAGAGCTCGCGAGGACGGCCTCCAACGGGACGTACGCGAGCATTGAAGCGACCTATTTTCTCCTGCAGGTCTTGCAGAATTACGAGAAAAAACCGGACCAGGCCCTCCCCCTTTCGTTAAGACTCCACGCGCGGTTCCCGAACAACCCGATCTTTCACAAGTATGTCGGGCGCTGCTATGCCTCGCTCGGAAACTGGGAAGCGTGTGCAACTGCCTTCAGGGAGATCCTGGAGAGAGTCGAGCACAAGAACCGCGGATACGACCGGCTCCTCGAACGGGAGGCGCGCTATTATCTGGGCGTGCAGGAGATGAACACGGCAAACTATCCCGCCTCCCTCGAGCACTTCTACCGGTGCGACGAGCTTTCACGGCTCCTCGATAAGGATCCGACCGGTTTCATGGTGGGAGTGAATCTGAAAATCGGGATGATTTACGACCTGCAGATGAAGCGGGATCTTGCGGTGAAGCAGTACCGGAAGGTGCTTGCGCTCGACGACTACCAGGGCGCCCACGAGCAGGCCGGGCGGTACCTGAAAACCCCCTACAAGAAATTCTGAGCCGCGCCGGTCAGAACGTTATGCTGATCCGGTGCACGGCGCCGATCTGGCCGAGCGACGAGTAGGCATAATCGACGCTGTACATGTCCGTGTTGATCCCCCCTCCGATCGAAAACCCCGCCAGCCCCGAACTCGAAAGGACTTTCAAATCCTGCCTCTGTCCGTTATTGTACCCGATCCGGAGGTGGACGTTCGGCCCGGGAAGCAGGTCGAGCCCCACCGAGAAGGCCCTGAACCTCTCACCGAAGGAGTCCTGTTTCTCGTTGAGCCGGTCCAGGCTCAGTAGGAGAGCCGCCGGGAGGTGTTCCGGGTAGATCTCGGCCCCGACGCGCAGGTTGAGCGGGAGATCTTCCCGTGTGTTGACGTAAGGATTGAGCTGGGTCCCCAGGTTGAGCAGGCTTATCCCGAGCGTGATTCTGTCGGGGATCGCCACATACTGCAACCCCAGATCGACAGCCGCGGCGGAAGAGTGCGCCTCTGCGATCGACGAGTAGATGAATTTTGCGTTCACTCCATACTCGAGCCCCGGCCGCAATGCCCCTGCATAGCCCGCGGTCACCGCGAGCTCGCCCGCATGGAATGTCCCTAAATCCTCCCCCTCTTCGCCGGTGCGGTTAAACTCGCCGTAATTGATATAGACGATCCCCGCGCCCACAAACCCCAGGTTGGGAATTTCCGTCCCGAAGCTGGCGTGCCCCGCATTAATATCGAGAAGGTGCTTGAAAAAACCGAAGGAGACTCTGCGCTGGGTCAGCGTCCCGAGCGCGGCGGGGTTGTAAAAGATGGCGTTCGGATCATCGACCATCACCACCGGACCGCCGCCTAGCGCCGCGGCGCGCGCGCCGACATCGAGCTGGAGAAAGTTGTACGCGCTATTATCCTGTGCGCGAACCTCCGGGCCGCACAACAAGACGAGCGCCGGGAGAAAAAATAGAGTCCGGGTGCAGATTCGCATGGAAGGTTCAGGTTATGGGTGTCAAACCGAAGGGAATCTAAGAAAATGCCCCGAGAGATACAAGAAGCACCAGTCGTGTCTCGATTTCACCCAACGTGTCATCCTGAGGGAGCGTAGCGACCGAAGGATCTCGTCTTTCCGACCTGCGAGATCCTTCGCTTCGCTCAGGATGACAAAATACGCGGGCTTGTTTCTTTTTCATAAAGTTGTATATTGAAGCTGAATAGTGGGATTTTCTCAATTTGTCCGAAGGGAATGATGCTGCCAGGCGAGGTTGAACGGCTCGTCGAATCGATCCTTCACGAAAGCTCCGGCGGGAAATCGTGCTGTAAGGACGGTATCTGCAGCGACGGCCTCTGCGTCATCCACAACAGGGAAGGCGTCAAGACCATCGTCCACACCGGGGCCGCTCGTGTCAGCGCAGGCATGGGGATCGAGGCCGCCGGCGGGATCGAAACGGAACTGGCCCGGATGATCGACCACACCCTTCTCAAACCCGAAGCCACAAAAGAGCAGGTCACCGTGCTCTGCCGGGAGGCGAAGAAATACAATTTTGCAAGCGTCTGCATCAACCCCTGCTATGTCTCACTCTGCGCAAAGCTGCTCCGGGATACGCCCGTGAAGGTCTGCACGGTGATCGGGTTTCCCCTCGGCGCCATCACCTCCGCGGGAAAGGCATTCGAGGGGGAACAGGCGCTCCGCGACGGGGCGACAGAGCTCGACATGGTGGTGAATGTCGGGATGCTCAAATCCGGCGAATACGATTACGTGGAAAATGACATCTTCGGGGTCGTCACCACCGCCCGGCGCTACCGGGCTCTTACCAAGGTGATTCTTGAGACCTCCCTCCTTACGGACGAAGAGAAAATAAAGGCGTGTATTCTGGCGAAGCGTGCGGGGGCGGATTTTGTGAAGACTTCGACGGGTTTCGCGAAAGGGGGAGCCACCGTCGGCGATATCGCGCTTATGCGGCATGTCGTCGGATCCGCGATGGGAGTGAAAGCCTCCGGAGGAGTGCGGACCCGGGAAGAGGCCCTCGCACTCGTCGCAAGCGGAGCCGACCGCATCGGCGCAAGCGCGAGCGTGAAGATCGTGGGCGGGAACGGCGAGAGCAAAGAGGCTCCCGCGGTGAAAGCGGCTCAATCATATTAACGTTCATCACAATCCGAGGTTACCATGAATGTGTTCAAGCCATCGCTCGTTCTCTGGGCTCTCGTCGCACTGCTCCTCGCCGGGGGATGCTCCGGATCGAAGGAAAGCTCGGCTGAGAAGGGCGGCTCTTCGACGGTTCAAAGCCCCTCCGGTCAGAATCCGGCCGGCGGCCCCGCCAAGAGCGATACGTTCGACGTAAAAGTCGACAATACGAGCAGGCCCGCCTACGAACCATCCTCCCCCTCCGGCCAGGCGTCCGGCTTCGCGGTTCAGGTCGGGGCCTATCAGAAACAGGATAACGCCGATCGCGTCGCCGCGCTCGCGCGGGAGCGGTTCTCGGTGAGCGTCAACACCTATTACGACCGGACGAGCTACCTGTACAAGGTGCTTGTCGGGAGTTTTGCGACGAAAGACGACGCGCGGAAGTTCCGCGACGAGATGCTCCAAAAATACCCCGGCGATTACAAGGATGCGTGGACCACAGACATTCCCCAGAAGTGACCGCCCGTTCATCGTCCTGACGGGAATTCTCCTCCTCGGAACAATTTCGCTCTGGAATTGTTCCGGCACCAGGGCCGTTGAACCGAAGACCGAGCGCATCCCGTCCGACGCCGGGTTTCTCCAGCGGTTCGAAAAGTCGTTCAACCCCGCCGACTACGATGCCGATATCAAAGTGGTAAAACAGGCGGAGATCACGCAGCGCTCGGCTGTCGAAGCCGCAAACGTTATCACAACCGCGGTGCCGGAGACAATCCCCGGATTCAGGGTGCAGGTGTTGCTGACGCAGGATATCGACGAAGCGGTTCAGGTGAGGGACAGCGTGGAAAGCCGTTTTCCGGACGAATGGACCTATCTTGTCTTCGATTCTCCCTACTACAAGGTGCGGGTGGGCAATTACGAGGACCGGGCCTCCGCAGCCCGGCTGCTGAAACGGCTGGGAGGTCTCGGCTTCAACCAGGCATGGATCGTTCCGGACAACATCCTGAAGAATCTCCCTCCGAAGCCGCCCGAGTTGAACATTGAGCCGGAGAAACAGATCGAACATCACCGCCAGTAACCCGGCGGGTTCGGAGCGTGGCTTTTTCATCTTTTGCCGTCATCCCGACATGTTTCAGGTCGGGATCATTCAAAAAGAGTTGGAAGATGCTGACCTAAAGCATGTCAGCATGACGAGCTGGGGAGGGAAGCCGCCAAAGTGAGGTATCACCGGCGGGCTAGCGGAAGCGGAGGACGACCCCCTCCAGCGGCCATCGTGCCCTTACCTTCAGAGTGTCGGGAAAGACGTCGAACCGTTCCGAGGGACGATAGGGAAACGGCATCCCGAACGAATACCCTCCGTCGCCGTTCGAATCCCTGAAGCCCGCGATCGTGTACTTCCCCTCGAGAACCCGCTCAAAGACGAACGCGCCCGGAGAAGAGAGGGCTTCGTTCATCGGTTTCACATCCCTGGAGGCGATATTGGAGGCGACAATGTAAATCGTTCCCGCGGCTCCGGCGGAATCGTCCACCACCTTCCCTTTGATGCTCCCCACCGCTTTTTCCTCGAGAGTCTGAAACCTTCTCGTCCAGACGGTATCCGCCGCCCGGTTTCCTGAAAAATCCTTCACCGAATCGAGCGCGACTTTCACGAGGTAGCTCGTTGACAGGCTGAGAGCGCGCGCAGGGATGAACGATACCTGCGCCGAACTCCACCACCTGAAGCTTCCGGCGACAGGCTTGTTTGACGTATCCCTCAACTGGAACGCGTGCTCGAAGCCCGCGGGATGAATCGCCTCGCTGAAGAAGATTTCGACGCTGTCCTCCACCGGAACGTTCCTTCCCCCCTCCTCAATCTCTCTCAGCTTTATCGCCGGCTTCGACGTGTCGGCGAGAGGCGAACCCGTGAAGACTCCCGTTCCCGCAAGGGAATTCAGGGGGTTTCCATGCAAGTCCTTCATCCCCGATAATGCCGCACGGTAGGTTTTGCTGCTCTCCTGGTCCGCAGTGACAGCCTGGGCGGCAAGGAGCGAGCCGTCCACGAACGAAAAATCCCGGACCGGAAGACTCTCGTGTGTTGCGGTATCGAGAATGGAAATCGAGCTCCCACGGACGCCTGTGGTGTCCATCGCCTCGCTGAAGCGGAGAAGCAGGTGCGAGCGGTCGAGCGGTCTCGCGCTTGAGAGAAAGGGGCGGGTGGTGTCTTCCTTCGTCATCCGGAATTGGATCCCCGCGATCTTCATCCTCGCGCTGTCGAGCAGAAGATCCGAGGTCGCCATCCCGAACTCGTCCGTCTGGCGGTCGTAGAGGAGATTCCTGTATTCGTCGCGGACCGCGATCACCCGATAGCTCCCCAGGGCTAGGTTCGTCAGAACAAACGACCCGTCCTTCCCCGTCTGGGTCTCATAATCCGGCTTCGTATGGGTGGGGTTGAGCGTATCGCCCCGTTGGCCCCCCAGGATGTAGGCGAAGATCATGATACCGCCCGGAGCCGTGTCGAACACTTTCCCCGACACGCTCGCGGAGTCGAGATGTTCGCCGGTCGAAAAGGGAAGAGCGAACGCGCTCGCCATCCTGTTCTTTCTGGTGTCGACCGCGTCGGTGCCGACCGTGAGGATATAGGTGGTGTTCGGCCGCAGGGAATCCGAGAACCGGATTTCCACTTCCGTCCCGCTCCACGCGATGTTCAGTTCGCCGACCGACGGCGAAATGAAAAGCGATCCTTCCACGCTCGAGTGATCCACATACTTGTTGAACACAAGGTTCAGCCGGTTGTCCCGGTAACCGAGCGCTCCGTGCGACGGGTAGGAGCTTACAATCACCGGGGGGGTGGTATCGGGCGGGCCGCCCGAGGGTGCGACCTGGCCGGCGCAAAAGAATGAGGTCGTCAGGATGATGCCGCAGAGAAGAGCATGCAGCAGCGCCTGGGCGGGCGACGGAACGGTTCGGACGGGCGTCTTCTAATCCTCCTCTTTCAGGACCTGCTGCTCTTCGCGGAACTTCCGGAAGCGCTGGGCGGCCCGGCGGTGCTGGTTGTAGCTCCGGGTGAACGTGTGCCCCCCCATCCCGTTGGCGACGAAAAATAAAAACTTGTGCCTGACGGGGTAGAGCGCCGCGCGGATCGAGGCCCTTCCCGGATTATTGATCGGTCCGGGGGTGAGGCCGGTATGCCGGTACGTGTTGTAGGCCGATTCGCGGTACAGGTCGCTGAACTTCAGGCGGCGCGGCCCGTCTTCCAGAATGAACTGGATGGTCGGATCCGCCTCGAGCCTCATCTTCTTTTCAAGGCGGTTATAGTAGACCCCGGCGACGACTGCCCGCTCGGAATCGATTTTCGTTTCGGCGTCGACGATCGAGGCCATGGCGAGGATGTCATTGAGCGACCTCCCGCTCGAATCGGCGTGCGCCAGGAGCGTGTCGTTCATGAACCTCCAGAACTGGGCGACTTCGTCCTTGATGATCTCTTCTTCGTCCATCTGCCAGTAGAGCTTGTAGGTATCGGGCATCAGGTAGCCTTCCAGGGAGGGCGAGAGAACCCCGAGCGAGTGGGCGAACGTCGAATCATAGACAAGCGTCATGAACCGGAGGGAATCGATCCCCAGACTCCGCGCAAAAATCCGGGCCTGGCGGGACGATTTCAACCCTTCGGGAATGGTGACCGTGATCGGTTCGATGGTTTTTCCGAAACGCAGATCCTCCAGCATCTCGGTGTTCGACATCCCGCTCCTGAACCGGTACTTTCCGATCTGCATTTTTGTCGTGAGGCCGAGCAACCGGCCCGCCGCGTCGAAGAGAAGCCTGCTCCGGATGATGCCTTCGCGGTCGAACGAGTCGAGGATCTGAACAAAGCTCTCCCCCTTGGAGACGATGACAAACCGGTCGCTCCCGAACGAGTTCGGCCCCCAGAGGATTTCATAGATGAGAACGATCCCGCCGACCAGGAGAAGAACCAGGGCGCGGAGAATCCACTTGGTCACTTCGCCCCCTTCATCATACTGTCGTACTGATCGAGGTATTGCCTCGACTTGAGTGTATCGCCGAGCACCGAACCGTACACTCCGGCGAGCATCCTGTAACCCGCGGCATAGCGGGGGTTCTCACGGAGTAATTCTTCGAGGATCGCGACCGCTTGCTCCGGCCGGTTTCGCTTCACCGAGATCTCCGCGCTCGCGGAGCGCGCATCCCAAAACCGGGGATGCAACCGGAGGGCTTCCCTGATCTCCCAGTCGGCTTTCTCCGGGTCGCCCAGCTCGAGATACGCCCGGCCCAGCAGATAATGCGTCCTCGAAGAACGGGGATCGCTTCTCAGCGATTGCTCGAGGATGGACCGCGCGCTGCGCGGGTCGCCTTTCGAGAGGTAATATTCAGCGCTCCCGGTCATCTCGCCCACGACTCCGGGGGTGAAGTGTGTGCGGGCGGGATCGAATGGAAACACCTCCATAATTTCCGGAGAGAGTTCATCCGTTTGGAACAGCGGGTTTTCGTTGACCACCTCAAACCAGTTCCGCAGCACCGCAAGGTGCGTGACCTTCCTGCGGATCAGGAAGCGCATCAGTTTGTCGAGGCTTCCGATATTGTCGATCATTTCGGGGGAGACGAGGCCGACCATATCGACCACCCTCCGGCCGGAATAGAACCCTATGGCCCCGATATCGTGGGTCGCGACACATGCGGTTTCGGGGAGATGCTCGCGGATCCACATCGCGGTTCGCACCTGCCGTTCGCCGATGTATCTGCACGAGTCCGCGTACCTCTCCTTCATCTCCCATGACGCCGAGGCAAACTGTATCCAGAAAAGAGCGATGAGCCCCGCCGTGGCGAGGGACATGACTCTCCGCCGTGTGAGGCTCCTGACAGCCTTCCCGGCCACCAGGAGTGATGTTGACACTCCCCTGAGGCCCAGGAGTATGATGAAGGGGAGAATCGGCATCACGTACCTTCCCTCCTGGTAGAGGTAGGGCAGGTTCTTCCAGTAGGCAAGAATCATCCCTGCGGGCCAGAGGAGAGCGAGGAGAAGACCCTCCTCCTTTCGCCCGGCAACGGACCGGACGACCGAGAGAGTCCCGATGGCCATGAAGAGCGAAAACAGGACGAGGTGCCCGGCGGTTATGAATGTCCATACCTCGGCCAGAAAATGTTCGGTGCCCCCCGAGTACTTCTTCAACTTCGCCGCATAGGTGTTCGGAAAGATCGACCCGGACAGCCAGAGATTGAACGCGATGTAGGCGCACGCGAGGAGAGCCGCGATCAGGACTGGCCGGAGGAGCCAGGCCGATCCTTGTGGCGCAACCGGCGCCGTTTTCCTGCCGGACGCCGCGGGTCGGGAGAGGGATCGCCGGTAGAGGACATCAATGGAGAGCGCCGCCAGGAAAATGACCGCATCCGGGCGGACCCATATCGCCAGTCCGGCGCAAAGGCCGAGGGCGAGCCTGTTCCGGGTAGCGTAGAAGTACCAGGCAGAAAGGATCGCCAGTACGAAGAGCGTCGTTTCCATTCCTGAAAGGGCAACCCATTCCAACCGGGGCTCGAAGAGGAGGAGGAGCGCCGCTCCGACGGCCGCGAGCTGGCTCCCGAGAAGGAGCCGCGCGAGTTTAAAGAGAACAAAGGCGGAGAGGAGCAGGAAAACGATCCCGAATGTGTAACTCAGGGCGAATTCGTTCGGGATGATGAAAAAGCCAAGCGCGAGCAGCGCGGTATAAAGCGGGGAAGTCGATCCCGAGGTCGCCATCTCATTCTTATAGTATGAGAACACCCCATAATCGTGCAGGTTCCTTGCGAACTGCAGGTGAATCCAGGGATCGTCGAGAGGGAAACCGAACGCCCCGTTCACCCGGAAGGCGTTCCATGCCGCATAGACGCACATGGCTCCCCCTCCGGCAAGTATCACAGGCAACGCGCGCGCCACGAGACGATCGCCTGAAGGACTCGCGCTCACGCGATCGATCACAGGAGTCCCCTGCGCCCCATCAGAGGGACAGGTTCGGGACGGCGTTCAGCTCCAAACCGGCTGTGATGCCTTTCATGAACCGGAGAGTTCCCGCCATTGCGATCATCGCGCCATTGTCCGTGCAATATTCCAGCCGGGGGATGAAGAGCCGGAACCCTCTCTCTCGCGCCAGGGCTTCAGCCCGCCGCCTGAGCTCTGAATTCGCGGAGACTCCGCCTGCGATGCCGACGTTCCCCACGCCGGTACTGACCACCGCCCGCCGGAGCTTTTCGACGAGCACGTCCATGATGGAGGATTGAAAACTCGCGCAGAGGTCAGGTATCCGGTCTGCCACCGGGGCGGGAGGCTTGACGCTTCCAGGCGCATGGTTTCCCGGGTGAAGATGTCCGTTATCCCGTAGCCAGTAGAGCATCGCGGTTTTCACCCCGCTGAAACTGAAATCCAGGCTGTCGTCCCCCAGGAGGGAGCGCGGAAACTCGACAAAATGGGGATCCCCCTCCCGGGCGAGCTTATCGACTGCCGGGCCCCCGGGGAACCCGAGCCCCAGCATTTTCGCCACCTTGTCATACGCCTCTCCCGCGGCGTCATCGAGCGTTTCCCCGAGCAGTTCATGTTCGAGCGGCTGCCGGATGAGGACAAGCTGCGTGTGTCCTCCGGAGACAATCAGACAGAGAAAGGGAAATTCCGGCTTGGGATCGCCGATGAAATTCGAATAGATATGCGCCTCCATGTGATTCACGCCAATGAGCGGGATCCGGAGACCGTAGGCAAGAGCCTTGGCGAAGCTGAGGCCCACCAGGAGCGCCCCCATCAGGCCGGGGCCGTAGGTGACTGCCACGGCATCGAGCTGATTCTTCCGGATTCCGGCGATCCTGAGGGCATCGTCCACGACGGGGACGATCAGCCGTTGGTGGGCCCTCGATGCAAGCTCCGGGACGACTCCGCCATACTGGCTGTGGATAAGTTGCGAGGAGATCACGTTCGATCGCACCACACCGTCCTGCAGGACGGCCGCAGATGTCTCGTCACATGATGTCTCAATCCCCAGGATATACATTGTTCGCTAAAATAAGCAAAAACTTAGCCTGATATTCAAGCGGGAGAGCTCCACTTGCAAACCATTTCCGATTTTTCTATCTTTCCGCCACCGCCCCAATTCATTCCACTCTTCACTTTCTCGTACAGAGTTTTGCAAACGGCACAGGAAGACCTCTCAAAACTTAAAATCCGGCGCGAAACCGGGGAACCCCCGCGGTCCAGGAGCGGGCTTATCCTCTATCTTGCCGGGGCGCTCTTCCTCGGACTCGTCGCATTCATTTTCATCCGCAGCTCGGTGGGCGGCGCCGTCCTCGTGGACGTGACGACGGTCGCCTTCGTTTCGCCCTCCCAGTCGAATGAGATCCTCACCGCCAGCGGCTACGTCGTGGCACAACAGAAGGCCTCGATCGCCTCAAAGGCCACCGGCCGCATCGTCTTTCTCGGATATCATGAAGGAGACCGTGTCAAAAAGGGGGACATTATCGCCAGGATCGAAAGCGCCGACGTCGAGGCCGCACTGGCCCAGGCAAAGGCGGACCTGGAACTGGCCCGGGCCGACCGCGCGGACGCCTCCCGTTCGCTCGACCGCGCCAAGGCGCTGCTGGCCCGCGGACTGATCTCGCAGGCCGAATACGACGGGGCGCTGGCGCGCTACGACAGGGTCGTGGCGACCATCCAATCGAAAGACGCCGCCCTGAAGTGGGCGCAGGTGCAATTCGAGAATACGATGATCCGCGCGCCGTTCGACGGAACGATCCTCACGAAGAATGCCGACGTCGGCGAAGTGGTCGCCCCGTTCGCGGCAGGCGCCAGCTCCAAGGTGGCGGTCGTGACGCTCGCCGACATGTCTTCGCTGGAAGTCGAGGCGGACGTCTCCGAGTCCAACATCGAGCGGATCGCGCAGGAGCAGCCGTGTGAAATCGCCCTCGACGCCTACCCCGACAAGCGGTACCGGGGGATGGTGGACAAAATCGTTCCGACCGCCGACCGGGCGAAAGCGACCGTGCTCACGAAGATCCGCTTCCTTGAGCGCGATAAACGGGTCCTTCCGGAGATGGGGGCCAAGGTCCATTTTCTCGCAAAAGGGACCGGCGACTCCCTCTCTTCGAAACCGAGGCTTGCTGTCGACGCCGATGCGATCGCGGTGAGGGACGGAAAGAAAATTGTGTTCCTTGTCAGGGACGACGCAGTGACCGCGGAGCCGGTGGAACTCGGAGATCCGTTCGGCCGGATGGTCGAAGTGGGAAAGGGGCTCTCCCCCGGCGACAGGGTCGTCCTGAAACCGCCGCCCGACCTTCAGTCAGGAAGCAAGGTGAAGGTCAAAGAATAGCAGTTCCATTATTCATCATCAAACGTTAATCTGAGCTCACATGGCCATCGTCTCCGTTCAAAATGTGTCAAAATCGTACTGGCGTGACTCGTATGAGGTCCCTGTTCTCAGCGATATTTCCTTCGAAATTCCCGAGGGGGAATTCCTCGGACTGATGGGACCATCGGGTTCCGGCAAGACGACGCTCCTGAACCTGATCGCCGGGATCGACAAACCCTCGAAGGGATCCATCAGCGTTTCCGGCACCGACATCACGAACCTGAAGGAAACCGCACTCGCCGGATGGCGGGCGCGGCACGTCGGGTTCATTTTTCAATTCTATAACCTCCTGCCGGTTCTCACCGCCTTCGAGAATGTGGAGCTCCCGCTCCTCCTTTCAAACCTTTCGAAGAAGGAGCGGAAGGAACATGTCGGGTTCGCGTTGAAGGTGGTCGGCCTGGAAGAGCGGATGGACCATTACCCGAAGCAACTCTCGGGCGGCCAGGAGCAGCGGGTGGCCATCGCGCGCGCGATCGTGACCGACCCGACCCTTCTGGTGGCGGACGAACCGACCGGCGACCTCGACAAGGGCTCCGCGGACGAAATCCTGAAGCTCCTCGAACGCCTGAACGCCGAATTCAAGAAAACGATCGTGATGGTGACGCACGACCCGCGAGCCGCGGAACGGGCGCACAAAGTCAGGCATCTCGACAAGGGAGAATTGTCGTAATGTACCTCCTCAAGCTGATCCTCAGGAACACGCTGCGGCACAAGCTCCGCACTTCGCTGACGGTTGCCGGCATCGCAATCGCCGTCCTGGCCTTCGGGACTTTGAGAACGGTCATCACCTCGTGGAATTCGGGCGTCGAATCGTCGCAGGCGAACCGCATGGTGACCGTCCACTCCGTCTCGTTCATTTTTCCGCTCCCCCTTTCCTACCGCGATCAGATAACGAAGGTCGCGGGAGTGAAAAAAGTTTCGTTTGCGAACTGGTTCTCGGGCATCTATATCGACCAGTATCAGTTTTTCCCCCGCCTCGCGATCGATCCGGAGACCTTCTGGGACGTCACCCCGGAGTTCCTGGTGTCGGATTCGGTCAAGGAGGCGCTCAAGCGCCAGCGCAACGGCTGCGTCGTCGGGATCAAGATCGCGAACCAGTATAAGCTGAAGCCGGGAGACGTCATGAATATCGAAGGCGACATTTATCCCGGCAAGTGGCAGATGCAGGTGGTGGGGATCTACCGCGGAAGGGACCGGACCGCCGATGAGACGCAGATGCTCTTCAACTGGCATTACCTCGACGAGCAGCTCAAGGTGAACGAACCCGGACGGGACGGTCACGTCGGATGGTACATCCTTCAGATCGAGAATCCGAACGACCGGGCGAAGATCGCGCTCGCCGTGGACAACCTCTTCGCCAATTCTCCCGCGGAGACCAAGACGCAAACCGAAAAGGAATTTCAACAAAGCTTCGTTTCAATGTCGGGGGCGATTTTGAGCGCGATCAACGTGGTCTCGTTCGTGATTATCGGCATCATCCTCCTCGTCCTCTCGAATACGATGGCGATGACGGCCCGTGAACGGATCCGCGAATATGCCGTCATGAGGACGCTCGGGTTTTCCTCGAGGAATCTCACCCAGCTGATCGCGGGGGAATCCCTCCTGATTTCCCTGGTGGGAGGAGGAGTCGGGCTCGCGGTCACGTTTCCCCTCTGTTCGTTGATCCAGCAGGTCGCACCCACCGGGATGTTCCCGGTGTTCATCGTCGAGCCGGGCACGGTTCTCTTCGCCTTTCTCTCGGCGGTCGCCGCGGGGACCGTTGCCGCGGCGTTTCCCATCCGCCGCACGTCGCGCATGAAAATTGTCGACGGCCTGCGGCAAATCGCCTGACGCCAATGAAAGTGCCGTTCACCTACATACTCAGGAGCCTCTGGACGCGGCGGCTCACCACGATCCTGACGATCGGAGGCATCACGCTCGTGACGTTCGTCTTTGCGGCCGTGCTGATGCTCGCGTACGGGCTCGAGAAGACTCTGATCGCGACCGGCTCGGACGACAACGTGATCGTCATCAGGAGGGCGGCTCAGTCGGAGTTGCAGAGCCAGATCGACAGGGATGCGGCACGGAACGTGGAGCTCCAGCCCGAGGTCGCGCTCGATGCCGGAGGGAAGCCGATCGCGACGAACGAGGTCTTCGTCATCATCAACCTCATGAAAATCGCCGGCGGCGACATGGGGAACGTGACGGTCCGGGGCATCACCCCGGCATCGATGCCCCTTCGCCCGCAGGTCACCATGACCGAGGGGCGCATGTTCACCTTCGGGACCTCGGAGATCATCGTGGGATCGAATATCGCCCAGCGCTTCAAGGGATGTACGGTCGGAGAGAAGCTGAAGTTCGGGGGCGGACAGTGGACGATCGTCGGAGTGTTCGACGGGCACGGAACGGGATTCAGCTCCGAGATCTGGGGGGATGTTGAAATCATGCTGCCCGCCTTCGGCAGGCCGGTCTTCTCGTCCATCACATTTCGTCTGAAGGACCGGGAGGGCTTCACTTCTTTGAAGAAAACCATCGAGGGAGACCCCCGGTTGAACTATCTTGAGGTCGACCGCGAAAAGGATTACTATGCGAAGCAATCGGAGTTCATGTCGGCGTTCATCCGGTGGCTCGGGATCGGAATCACCATCGTGTTCGGATTCGGCGCCGTTATCGGCGCGGTGATCACGATGTACGCCGCGGTCGCGAACCGGACGGTCGAGATCGGCACGATGCGGGCGATCGGATTCCGGCGCGGGAGCATTCTCACGGCGTTCCTCGCCGAGGGAGTCGTGATTTCCCTCCTGGGGGCCGCGGTGGGCCTCTTCGCGGCCTCATTCCTCCAATTGTTCGTCATCTCGACGCTCAACTTCGGCACGTTCGTGGAACTCGCGTTCGGGTTCACGCTTTCTCCCCCGGTGATCAAGTACACCCTCATGTTTGCCCTTATCATGGGGATCATCGGCGGATTTTTCCCGGCGGTGCGAGCCTCCCGGCTGAACATCGTGAACGCCCTGAGGGCGTCGTGACCGAACCCAACGCAAGGACCGCAGCCTGAAGGCTGCGGCTACCGGAACGAAACAGTCGAGGTATCGGTAGGCGCGACCTTCAGAAAATAGTTTTGGAGGAGAAGGCACTTTTAGTTATATTGAATCTACCCCGGTCGGAACACCTTTAAACTTTGAGGAAATTATGGCGAAAGTATGTGAGATCTGCGGAAAGAGACCCATCAGCGGGAACAACGTCAGCCACGCCCACAACAAAACGAGGCGCCGCTGGCTGCCAAATCTGCACAGCGTTCGCGCCCAGATCGACGGCCGGACCCACCGTATGCGCGTGTGCGCGACCTGTATCAAGCAAGGCAAGGTGAAGAAAGCCGCGTAGCTCTGCCCGCGATCAAGAGCTGATGTCCATCCCGAATTCGCTCACGATTCTCCGGATCGTCCTCACTCCCCTCTTCGTTGTCCTCCTTTTTTCCGACTCGCCGTTCCTCAAAGAACTCGCCCTCGCAACGTACATCATCGCCGCGCTCACCGATTGGTATGACGGGTGGGTCGCACGGCGGTATGGCTACGTCACACGCTGGGGAAAATTTCTCGACCCTCTCGCCGACAAGATCCTCGCCGGAGCGGCGCTCTTTGCCTTCGTATGGCTCAAGCTCGTCGACGCCTGGATGGTCTGGGTCATCATCGCCCGGGACCTTATCATCACCTCGCTGCGCAGCTACGCAGAATGGCGGAATCAGCCGATCGTCACTTCGAAGACCGCCCAGGCGAAGACGTTCGGGGAGTTTGCCATCATTTACTATATTCTCATTGTCTATGTCGCGAGCCAGGTCGAATTCGTCCGGCGGAACTTCAACGGGCTCATCGAAACGCTCATGAACAGGCAGGTGCTCTTCGGCATGATGCTTGTCGTGGCGTTCTCAGCCATCGGAACGGGCATCGTCTACCTGTTCGACAACCGAAAATTCCTGCGCGAACTTTATGCCCGATACTTCGGTCCCGCAGGTTCCTGAGAGGACACCGCCCTCCCTTCCCGTCCGCATGATCGCCACCGGGCTCTTCTCCGGGTATTCTCCCGTCGCGCCGGGAACCGCGGGGAGTCTCGTCGGGCTCGCTTTCTACCTGATCCCCGGGTTCGAACAACCGGTCCTGATGTGCTCCGCCGCGGTGGCGATGTTCTTCATCGGCGTCTTCGCTTCGGCCCGGATGGAGGAGGAACTCGGGGAAGATCCGCCGGTCGTCGTCGTGGACGAGGTGGTCGGCATGTGGATCTCCCTCCTCTTTCTCCCCAAGGGGATCTGGATCGCGGGCCTCTCGTTTCTCCTCTTCCGGCTCTTCGATATCGTGAAGCCCCCGCCCGCCCGCCGCCTGGAGGCGCTCCAGCACGGGTGGGGAATCATGCTCGACGACGTGGCCGCGGCCCTCTATGCGAACGTCGCGGCGAGGCTCGCGCTCTACCTTCTTCCCGCGCTCTCATGAAGTCCATCATCCTGACAATCGGGGACGAGCTGCTCATCGGGCAGGTCGTCAACACCAACGCGTCGAGCATCGCCCGAAAGCTCAACGGCGCGGGGATAGAGGTCGTTCGGATGCTGACCGTGGCCGATGAGGAGGAGGAAATCGTGAAGGCGTTCGAGGAGGCCTTTCCCGCGTTCGATGTTGTCGTGGTGACCGGAGGGCTCGGGCCGACGCACGACGACGTTACGAAAAAAGCGGTCTGCCGCTTCTTCCATACCGATCTCGTTTCCGATCCGGATGCCAGGAAGTCGATCGAGAATTTTCTGAAGGAGCGCAACTATGCCTGGTCTGCGGCTTCCGAGGAGCAAAGCCTTGTGCCGCGCGGCGCGGTCGTCATTCCGAACAATCACGGGACAGCCCCGGGGGAGCTCTTTGAACGGGAGAACAAATTCTTCATCGTTCTGCCCGGCGTTCCCCACGAAATGGAATTCATGATGGACGATTTCGTGGTCCCCCATTTCAAATCGAAGGGGGGCGGAACGTTCATCCTCCACCGGACTCTCAAGACGATCGGGATTTCAGAAACGGTGCTGGCGGCGCGGCTGGGCCCGACCGGCGATTTCCTCGACCGCGCCCGGCTCGCGTTTCTTCCCTCCCCTTCGGGTGTTCGAATGCGGATCACGGTCGTCGACGCGGACCGCCGTGCCGCGGAAGAAAGGATCGGAAGGATAGAATCCCATATCCGCGTGAAGGCCGGCTCCTACGTCTACGGGACCGGAGAGGAGGACCTGGAAGAGGTTGTCGGAAAAATGCTCCGCGAGCGTCGATTGAAAATCGCGGTCGCCGAATCGTGCACGGGCGGCCTGATCGGCCACAAGCTGACCGACGTTCCGGGGGCGTCCGGATATCTTGACCGCGTCGTGGTTGCTTACAGCAACGTTTCAAAAACCGACCTCCTTGGCGTCCCACCCGGGTTGATCGAACAGCATGGCGCGGTCAGCCGGGAAGTGGCGGAAGCGATGGCAAGCGGTGTCCGGACACGCGCGGGCGCCGATATCGGGATTTCGACCACGGGGATCGCGGGTCCGGACGGAGGCTCCCCCGAAAAACCGGTCGGCCTCGTCTGGATCGGCTATTCCGACGCGGCCACGACGTCCGCGGCCGAGTTCCGCTTCGGCACCGAGCGGCTCATCGTCAAGGAACGCGCGGCCCAGGAAGCGCTCGACCGTGTCCGAAGAGGGTTGCTCGGTATCGGGTAGTCGGGATGGGATCGATCCGCACGTTCATCGCCTTCGACACGCCTTCCCCGGTCCGGGATGCGATGATCGCCCTCCAGGAGGCGCTCGCGGAGGCGGATGCCGACGTCCGATGGGAATCGCCGGAAAAATCCCACACCACTGTCAAGTTCCTGGGAGCGGTCGATGAATCCATCCTCCCGGGCGTCCTGGCGGCGACGGGCTCTGCCTGCCGCGAATTCCGTCCGTTCGAGGTCACGTACGAGGGGATCGGCGCCTTCCCCGACCGGCGCCACCCGAAGGTGATCTGGATCGGATGCCGGAACGACGACGGATCGCTCGCAAGCCTCAAGAGCTCGCTCGACAGGGCCCTGGCTTCCTTCGGGTTTCCAATCGAGGACCGTCCCTTCCGCCCGCACATCACTCTTGGCCGTGTGCGCGGGCCGCGGGGCCTGCGCAACTTGACTCCCAAGCTGGAAAAGCTTACCTTTGAACCGCGGAAGGAAACTATCTCCGAAATTCTGGTTATGAAGAGCGTGTTGAGACCTCAGGGAGGGGAGTACTCAGCCTTAACGTCACTTCACCTGCACTCATAACAGCATTCTCTTGACACGTATGGTCGAACGATCCAGAGGCAAGACCAAGACCGTTCTGTTCATTGACGACGAGGCGCCGTGGCTGAGCATGATCAAGTCTGCGGTTGAGAACGCCCCGTTCGAGGTGGTGACCGCGGACAGCGGCGAGTCGGCGTTGAGGAAAATCAGGAAAAAGAAACCCGATCTCATCCTCAGCGACGTGCGAATGCCAACGATGAACGGATTCGACCTTTTTGAAAAAATCCGGAGCGATCCCCGCTACCGCGATGTCCCCTACGTGTTTATGTCCTCGATCGACGACTACGACGCCCGGCGGACCGCAAAGGAAATCGGCGCGGACGATTACGTGGAAAAACCGATCGACACCGAGCAGGTCGAGTCGATCGTCCTGAAATTATTGACACGATTCAAGCACCACGCCCCGTAAGGACTGCCGCAAACAGATGCCTCAATCACCCACTCACCCCTAAGGAGGTATTCATCGTGGAAGAAACAACGAACAGGGAGTCCCGGCTGCAGGCGCTGCGGATCGCGATCGAACAGATCGAGAAGCAGCACGGCAAAGGCGCGATCATGAAGCTCGGCGAGGGGCCGATCGCAAAAATTGAATTCATTTCGACCGGTTCCATATCACTCGACGCCGCCACCGGCATCGGCGGGATTCCGCGGGGCCGGGTCGTGGAGATTTTCGGTCCCGAGGCGTCCGGCAAAACGACGATCTGCCTCCACGTGATCGCCGAAGCGCAGAGGAAACACGGGATCGCGGCGTTTATCGATACCGAGCACGCGCTGGACCTCGGCTACGCGAAGAAACTCGGCGTCGACGTGAACAACCTGATGCTCTCCCAGCCCGAATACGGCGAGCAGGCGCTGGAAATCGTGGAGACCCTCGTCCGCAGCGGAGCGCTCGACGTGGTCGTCGTCGATTCGGTCGCGGCGCTCACTCCCCGCGCGGAAATCGAGGGAGAGATGGGCGACCCCACGATGGGCGTCCAGGCTCGCCTGATGTCGCAGGCCCTGCGGAAGCTCACTGCGGCGATCAGCAAATCGAAAACTACCGTGATCTTTACGAACCAGCTCCGCCAGAAGATCGGCATCATGTTCGGAAATCCGGAAACCACGACCGGCGGCAATGCCCTGAAGTTTTATGCCTCGCTCCGCCTCGACGTCCGCCGCATCGAGGCGATCAAAGACGGCCAGAACGTCGTCGGCAACCGGGTGAAGGTCAAAGTGGTGAAGAACAAGGTCGCCCCCCCGTTCAGGGAGGCGCAATTCGACATCCTCTACAACGAGGGGATCTCCAGGCTCGGAGACCTCATTGACATCGCGGTCGACCAGAACGTGATCACCAAAAGCGGATCATGGTTCGCTTACGGACCCGAACGGATCGGCCAGGGGCGGGACGCGGTGAAGCGGTATCTGCAGGAAAACGAGAAGGTTGCCAGAGAGATCGACCAGG
Organism: Bacteroidota bacterium; assembly: GCA_036522515.1. Classification (NCBI taxonomy): domain Bacteria; kingdom Pseudomonadati; phylum Bacteroidota; species Bacteroidota bacterium. The sequence continues at coordinate 347,501 of DATDFQ010000056.1, read as the reverse complement.
TGATGCGGAGGAAGCTCGGCTTGATCGAAGAGGACGGGCAGGCGAAGCACGTAAAAACCGAAGCGCCCCCCCCGAAGCTGGAGTCGTCGCTGAAAAAGCCCGCAAAGGTCTGACCACCGGGGGACGATCGCCCGCTCATGATCGTGACGAACATCGAGCGCCGGAAACGGGACCGCCGCCGGGTGGACCTGTTTATCGACGGTGAATTCGCGTTCGGCCTGAACGAGGAGGTGTTGCTCCGGTCCGGCCTCCGGAAGGGTGATTCTCTCACCGGGGAGGAGCTGGACGGGATCCGGGCTTCGCAGGAATCAAGTCTTGCCAGAAACCGCGCGCTGAAGCTGCTCAGCGGGCGACTCCGGAGCGAAGCCGAGCTCAGGACCGACCTCCTCGAACATGAATTCCATCCCGCCACCGTCGAATCCGTCATCGAACAGTTGCGCCAGCTCCGGATGCTTGACGACAGGCGTTTCGCGCGGGCATTCGTTCACGACGCGCGCATGCGAAGGGCGCTCGGCCGCATTCTCTTGCAGCTGGAGCTCCGGCGGAAGGGCGTCCCCGAACAGGTGATACGGGAGGTACTCGACGCTGCGGCGCAGGACGAGGAGGAGGCGGTTGCCTTCGAGGCGGCTTCCAAACTTCTCAAACGGTACCGCTCTTCCCGGAAACAAAGCCCGACCGACCGGCAACGAAACCGGGCGGCACAGTTCCTCGGCCGCAGGGGATTCGACTGGCAGACCATCACGGCGGTGATGAACAGGCTGTTCGGCGAAGACGCGCCCTAGCCGGCTTCGCGTCACTCCCGCGAGGGCGTCCCCACCGGCAGCCGGATCGAGAACGTCGTCTTCTCTCCGGGGATGCTTCGCGCCTCGATCGTTCCCCGATGGCTTTCCACAATCCACTTCGCGAGAGCGAGTCCGAGCCCCGTCCCCTGCTCCGCGCTCTTCTCCGATTCCCCGCTCCTGAACGGATCAAAGATATGCGGCAGGGTTCCGGGGCCGATCCCATCGCCGGAATTCTCGATTTGAAAGAGAAGTTCGCTCTCCCCGACCGTGTACATGAATCCGATCCGGCCCCTGACGGGAGTATATTTGATCGCGTTATCGAGCAGATTGAGGAGGACCTGGCGAATCTGCTCGGGGTCCGCGTGGATCGAAGCGCGGGGCCCTTTTTCGAACACGACAGAGATTTTCTTTTCACGGGCCAGGAGGAGGGATTCGCGGTGGAACTCCTTCAACAGGTGGTAGAAATCGATTTCCTGAACAGCAGGCCTGGCGGTCCCCGCCTGCATTCTGCTCAGGCTGAGGAGGACATCGACGACGTGGCTCAGGTGGAGGATTTCGTCGTATGTTGAACTCAGGGTTTTCCGGAGCGATGCGGCGGAGAGGTCCGGTCGAAGGGCGTTTTCCAGCTGGCTCCGCAGGATCGTGAGCGGCGTGCGCAACTGGTGCGAGGCGAGGGAGGAAAAGCTGAGGGTCTGCTGCGCCCGGGTCCGCAGCATGCCGATGACCTCGCTGATATCCCGCGCAAGGTCGTGCTTCCTTTTTGCCGGATCGGTGCTGTACGGGTCGTGGTTCTTGACGGGGACCGGCGGCAGTTCCGCGGAGGCCTCAAACAGCCGTTCGATCTTGCTCGCCGCCTCCCAGAGAACATCCTCCGCCTTCCGGATGTCGCTGATATCACGAGCCACGCCGATCAGGCCGAGAAGGGTGCCGTCGGTGTCCAGAATGCGCGAAGTGTTCAGGTAGACCGGAAACTCCTTTCCGTCCTTCTTCCGGTTGAGAAGCTCACCGGTCCACCCTTCCGACCGTGTGTGCTCGAAAATCTGGGCCGAGATTTCCGCGGGGTTCCTCGGAGAACGGAGAATCGCCGGATCGGCCCCGAGGATCTCCTTCTCCGAATAGCCGTACGCGCCCAGGAATGCCTTGTTGGCGAAGATGATCCGGTTCTCAAGGTTCGTTATACAGATCATCTCCGTCGTACTCTCCAGCGCCTGCGCGAGCAACCGGATCTGCTTTTCTATCCGTTTTCTCTCCGTGATATCGATGATCGAGACGAGCACCCTGGAGTAGGTTCTCTCGTTCCCGGGACCGACCGACCATTTCAGATAGATGTCGATCCGCTTGCCGAGCGAGGTGGTATTGATGTCCTCGCTTTCGAACTCCGTCAGCCCGCCGGCGATCGCCACGAGTTCCTCGCGGAAGACGTCGTAGGAATCGCGGCTCAGGACTTTCCGGAGGCCGGCAAAAAAATCGGACGTGCTCCCGGCCTCATACATGCGGAGCGTCGCCTTGTTCACCTCCACCACCCTGACTTTCGCGGCGCAATCCGCCACCGACTCCGGATGAGAACTGAAATAGGATCTGAAGTCCGAGACCCCCTCCTGTCTTAACCGGTCGATCTCCGCTTTGACTTCCGAAAAGTCCTCCTCCCAGAGAGAGATGGGGGAGTTTTCGAAGAACCCCCGGTATCGCTCCCGGCTCCGGCTCGTCTCCTCCTCGGCGTGTTTCCGGTCGGTGATGTCCGTGGAGATGCCGCAGATTGCGAACGGACTCCCCGATTCGTTATACAGCGGAACCTTCAGCGATATGTACGTGTGCGGCCCGTCGTCGTGGGGGGCAGTCTCCTCCTTCTCAAGGGCCCCTCCGCTCCGGAGAACCTCCAGGTCGTTCACCCGGAACTGCCTCGCCATGGGAGCCGGGAAAAGATCCTGGTCTGTCTTTCCGACGACGGCTTTGCCCGAGACATGGAACAGCTCCCCGAAACGCCTGTTGACCAGGAGATACCGGCCGTCGGTGTCCTTGACATAGACGACGGCGGGGGAATTGTCGATGATCCCCTGGAGAAGCTGCTGCGCCTCGATACGCTCATGGATCTCCTCCGCGAAAGCCTTGTTGACCACCTCCAGCTCGGCGGTCCGTTCCCGGACCCGTTGCTCAAGTTGTTCGTTCAGGAGCTTGATCTCGAGTTCCGTCTTTTTTCGCTCCGTGATATCCCGGATCGCGGCGATCACGAGGACGCCGTTATCCGATTGGCTCGGGCTCAGGCTGATTTCGACCGGAATCTCGGAGCCGTCCTTCCGGAGACCGAACAATTCCATCCCCACTCCCATCGGACGGACGTGCGGATCGGAGACATAGGCCCGGCGGTGCTCCGCATGTTTCGCCCGAAACCGCTCCGGCAGGAGAAGTTCGAAGTCGCGCCCGAGCAGCTGCTCGCGCGCAAACCCGAAGAGCCGCTCGGTCTGGGAGTTCACCAGGCTGATGCGTCCCGCCCTGTCCACGATCAGCATCGCGTCGGGCGCCGATTCCAGCAACTCGCGGAATTTCCCCTCGAGGAGGGTCCGCTCGGTGATATCCTGCGCCGTGCCGGCCAGGCGCAGCACTTCCCCGGCGGGCGATTTGAACACCGCCCCCTCCCCATGCACGACGCGGACCGTCCCGTCCGGACGGATGATGCGGTGATCGTGAGCGAACGGCTCCCCCGTGCGAAGGGATTCTTCGATCCCCTGCTTGATCATGTGCCGGTCGTCCGGATGAACGGACCGAAGGAACGACTCGTACGTTCCGGCGAACCCGCGGGGGTCGAGTCCAAATATTGCATAGAGCTCATCCGACCATGTAATCTTGTCGTAGAGGACGTCCCACGACCAGCTTCCGATGTGCGCCTGCGCCTGGGCTTCGCTCAGCATCTTGTTGGCCTCCGTCAACTCGAGCGTCCGCAGGCGGACGCGCTCCTCGAGCTCATCCCGGCCGGTTCGCACGGAGTCGAGTGCGACTCTCCGCTCGGCGCTCGCGGCGGCGAGGGTGAGCGTCGTGAGCGTCAGGACGCCCATGAACATCTGCAACGAAATCAAGCGGTCGCTGAGGCTCACGCTCGTAAACGGTCCCGCACCCGCCGCGGTGAACCAGACCGCGATGATCGAGAGCAGGAAGGTCGAGCTGGTGGCGCCGCGCTGCTCAAAGCGGAGAGAAGCCCAGATCAGGACGGGGAAGATGCAGTACGGCCGGAAGTAGCGTCCGAGCGCGGGACCGAACCAATCGCCGAAATTGAACGCGGCTGCTCCGATCAGAATGACAACGAGGAAGATGGCTTCGAGGAAACGGGGAAAGGGCAACACCGGGCCGCGTGCCGGAAACCAGGCGAGAATCAGGGGGCAGAGGACGAGGGCGCCCAACGCATCCCCCACCCACCAGGCAATCCAGGTGTACGCCGCATTGGAAGCCGGGACAAGGCCCGCCGCCGACAGGGTCGCCACACCGGCGGTCGCGCTCACGATCGTGCTTACCAGGACGCCGAAGATCACAAACCCCAGGACGTCCTGAAGCCGCTCGAACGAGTTCCGGAATCCGAATGCCCGGAGGAGGTACACGGCGGCAACCGCTTCCAGCATGTTTCCCGTTCCAATGGAGAGTGCGGCAAGGAGCGGTGCGCCGACCGAAGCGTTTACCAGAAACGCCCCCAGGAGGATTCCGGGCGAGAGGCGGTACCCGACGAGGAGAAGAAGCGCAAGCGAAATTCCGGTGGGCGGCCAGACGAGCGTGGCAAAGCCCGAGACGGCGCCGATCGTAAGCCCGAGCCTTCCCAGGCCGAAATAGAGGGCCGCGAAGCCAAGGATTTCGAAGATGCGTCGGATCCAGAGAGGCATGTTCAGGCTGATCAGGGAGGGGGGTTCAGTTCCGGGCCCCACCGTCCGCCACGGGAGGCGTCCGGGAGATCAGGCACGGCGGGGCAGCGAGTGCTCTCTCAGTCGTCGACAAGGATAAACCCTTCACCGTGCATGGTGTGGATGAGTTTCTTCGGGTATCCCTTGTCGACGGACTGCCGCAAATAGCTGATATACACATCGACGATGTTGGTTCCCGTGTCGAACTGGTAACCCCACACCTGCTCGATGAGCCGTTTGCGTGTCAGAATCTGATTCTTGTTTCTCAACAGGAATTCGAGCAATGCAAACTCCTTGTCGCTGAGCGATATCCTCTGCCCGGCCCGCTCCACGGTTCGCTTCACGACATCCATCAGCAGATCCGCAGCCTGCAGAATCGATGTTTTCGAGGAGCCCGAGCGGCGCACGACGGCGTCGATCCGGGCCTGGAGTTCGCCTGAGTCGAAGGGCTTGATGAGATAGTCGTCCGCTCCCAGTTTCAACCCTTCGATCCGGTGTTCCACCCCATCCACGGCCGTGAGGATGAGAACCGGCGTCATGTAAGAATCAGCCCGGAGATCGCGAAGGACATCGAGGCCGGACTTCCTCGGGAGATTGAGATCGAGAACAATGAGATGGAACTCCCCTCTCCGGGCTCTCTCTTCAGCCGCAACGCCATCTCCCGCAATTTCCACGGTGTTTCCGGCGCGCTCGAGCTGCTGCTTTATGGAACGGGCGAGCTTCTTCTCGTCCTCGACAAGCAGGATTCGGATACCCTGTCTCCCTTTGTGCTACGATAAGTTGGGTTGCCTCTACGCGGACGCAGCGTCGCGTCACGACCGGCGCGATGATCCTCCGCTCCAGCGGCGGGCGACGAGGACGGCCGCGGCAAGCTTGAGGAGATCCCACCATGAAAATATCAGGAACCCGTTGACGATCGCACCTGCAACATCGTGATAGTAAAGAAGTCCCAGCTGGAGGGTCCCGACACTGAAGATAACCAGGAGCCCGCAGACCATCCCGGCAACCGTCGAGAACATGCTTCCGTTCCGGCGGACTATCCAGCCGGCCACGAGCGCTGCGAGAGGAAAACTCAGGAGATATCCCCCGGTCGGCCCCGCGAGGACGGCGAATCCCGCTCCCCAGTGCGCGAAGACCGGAAGACCGATCGCTCCCATCGTCAAATAGAGGAGCTGGCTCACCGCTCCCTTGCGGGCCCCGAGCACCGCAGCGGAGAGGAGAACGAAAAACGTCTGAAGCGTATAAGGAACCGGCTGGTGCGGAAGCTCGATCTGAGCGCCGATCGCCGTTCCCGCCGCAAAGGCGAAGACCAGTACCGCCTGGATGGCCGTGGACCGGCTGTCAATTGTACCCGGCGGATTTGCGAGGACTGTCCCGTCATGATGAGGTTGCATGTCTGCTCCTACGTAGTGAGATTGCGGTGTATCCAATCCGCCGTGAGTTCAATGATGCCGTCCAATGTCCTGTAAGAATCCGCCGTTTCCGAGGCCGCATTATAGAGGTGCCCGACCTTCTCAAGCAACAGGTACTCGGTAGTGGCCCGGGCAGAGACCGCATACAACGCTTCCGCCTCCCTGTGCGGAACCATCACATCGGCTTCACCGTGGAGAATGAGCCACGGAACTGCGACCCTGGAGGCCGCATCGAGGACGCTCAGCGCGCTCCCGTGCTCTTCGAGATCTTCCAACAGGGTGATGCCGAGCCGAAGGGGACTCGCCGTGGTATCTCTCGACAACGGGAGATATCCGTTGGCTCTCCATCTCTCCTTCTGGTGGGCGGTCCATCGATCGAACGTCGAGACTGCGGACCAGCTCACGAGCGCGGCTACCCTCCGATCGAAAGAGGCGCGGACAATGGCAATGCCTCCGCCCCGCGAGTGCCCGAGAAGAACTATTTTATCACTGTCAATGACACCCGATCCCAGCCGCTTCTCCCCGACGGCCTCGATCACCGTCCCGAGATCTGCGAGTTCCTGCGAAAACGTGTTGGCCGCAAACCGGTCCATCCGGGTGATTCTCGCGCCGTCCCCGTTGACGCCGTTCTTTGAGAAGTTGAACGTGATCGACGCAAAACCCCGTCGCGCAAGCTGCTCGCCCAGGCGGGGGAAAAAGCCCCAATCCTTGAAGGCCATAAAACTGTGGCAAACGATGACGACCGGCTTGTGCGGGAAGTCGTCCCTGGAGTATCGCAAATCGCCCCGAATCGGATCCTGGCCTGAATTCAGCAGTTCGAATGACTCGTGAGCGAGGAGAGGCCCGACCATCGTGACCATAATACGAAATCGTCCACCCCTTGTCAAGAATGGGGGGTGATGCACTTTCATCCAATTCCCTCAACCGGTACACGTTGTAGGGGCGGGGCATGCCCCGCCCGGCATTTCGGATTCCAGAATCCTTTCGGGCGACGCATGCGTCGCCCCTACCGAAACGGGCAAAAATCCGGACATTTTTAATGTTCCGGTCTTGAGATTCAATAATGCATTCTCTATATTGGTTTTACAGGTGTACTCCCTTCATTTAAGCCCAAGTATCGAACTTCCGGGGATCCGCGCGGTAGATCGGGAGGCAACGGTTTTCTGAACCAAATCGCAGGGGCAAGGGAACTATGAAACGGTTTTTGCTGATACTTTCGTGTGTGATCCTCTCTTTCCGGCCGGCGTCGTCCCAATCGACTCCATGGCAGTGGATCAATCCGCTCCCGCAGGGGAACCTCCTTAACGGCGTTTGGGGGATCAACGCGAACACCGCTGTCGCGGTGGGCGACCTCGGCACAATCCTGCGGACCACAAACGGCGGCAGCACCTGGAATGTCGATTTCAACGCCGCGGGGATCGTCGAGCAATTATTCGCTGTCCAATTCCTCTCCGACTCGGTCGGCTGGGTGGTGGGCGAATCCGGCAGGATTCTGAAGACCACGAATGGGGGGCTCTCGTGGAGTATCCAGAACACGGTCACCCCCTACGATCTCTACGCGATCAATTTCATTTCCCCGACCACCGGATGGGTCACCGGGTTTCAGGGGACAATGCTGAAAACGACGGACGGAGGGGCGACCTGGAACGTGCAAAACAGCAGCACGACCTCGACGCTCTATTCGCTCTTTTTTTCATCCGCGTCCGCCGGATGGGCCGCGGGGGTGAACGGCACGATCGCGAAAACCACCGACGGCGGGGCCACCTGGACCCATCAATCGATCGGTTCGAATCAGCCCTTCTTCTCGGTCACCTTCACCTCCCCCGTTGTCGGATTTGCTGTCGGAGCGTTCGGTCTCATGTACAAGACTACCAACGGAGGGACTTCCTGGAGCCCGGTGGTCAGCGGCACCAACCTCAGTCTCTACGGCTTGCAATTTACCTCGTCGTTAAACGGGTGGGCGTGCGGCGAGTTCGGGAGCATCATCAAGACCACAAACGGAGGCGCCTCATGGTTCACCCAGCAGACCCCGACCTATAACGACCTCTTCTCGCCGCGCTTTGTTTCGCAGACCACCGGCTGGGTGGTCGGGGATCTGGGAACGATGCTCAAGACCACCGACGGCGGCACGACATGGATTTCGCAGTCGAACGGGGTGAAGGAACTCATCAGCGCTGTCTCGTTCCCCGGGGTGACGACCGGATTCGCCGTGGGCGATGTCGGGACGATTGTGACCACGACAGACGCGGGGATGACCTGGAGCCTGCTGAGCAGCGGAACCTTTCAGAATCTCTACGGAGTCTATTTCCTCAACAATACGACCGGCTTTGCGGTCGGTGACAGCGCCAATATTCTCAAGACGACGAATGGCGGCGCAACCTGGCTCGTTCAGCACAGCCACACCGATCCCACCCTCTACTCCGTGCATTTCGTGAATTCCACCACCGGTTGGACCGTGGGCGACCTGGGCACAATTCTCGCCACCAAGAACGCCGGCGTGACGTGGCTGCCCGAGACGGCGCAGACCTTTCAATCGCTCCTCAGGGTGAAGTTCGCCAACACGCTCACCGGTTGGGCGGTCGGTTACGGCGGAACGATCATCAAGACGACGAACGGCGGCACGACCTGGATCAACCAAAACAGCGGGACCCCCCAGGCTCTCTATTCCCTGGAGGTGATCGACGCGAACACGGTCTATGCCGGCGGCGACTTTGGCGCGCTGGTGAAGACCACGAACGGCGGTGCGACCTGGGTATCGCATCCGACGAACACGGACGCGACCCTGTACGGGCTCTCCTTCTTTTCGCCCACCGTCGGGTGGGGCGTCGGAGACGACGGAACGATCGTGAGCACGACGGATGGAGGCGCAAGCTGGAACCTTCCGTACAGTCCGACCACCAATACCCTCTTCGAGGTGCAGGTCCTGAAGACATCTTCCGGGGGAGTCGTGTTCGCCACCGGCCTGGGCGGGACGATCATCTGTTCGGCAATTTCCCCCCTGCCGATCAGAACATGGACGGGCGCGTTCGATTCGCTCTGGTCGAGTCCGGGGAACTGGAGTCCCCCCGGCGTGCCCGATAAGGCGGACAGCGTCGTCATTCCCTCCACGGTCAACAAGCCCGTCTTCCGATCGGTCCTGCAGCAGGTGGACATCGGCGGATTGGCGATTGCGGCAGGTGCGAAACTCACGATCAGAAGCGGGCTCGCCAACCTTCTCGTCAAGGGAAGCGTCAGCATGTTCGGGACGCTCGAAATCGACCCGGCCGCTTCCCCCAAGATCACGGTGGGAGGAAACTTTTCCACGTTTGTGGGAGGGTCGTTCATCCCCGGCAATTCGACCATCATCTTCACCGGCCGGGGGCAGATCAAGGGATCGTTTAACAGCATCGTCCTGAGAGAGAACGCCAGCATGTCGACACTCGGGAACATCAGCATCAGGGACGGCGTCACACTCCTTTCGAATTTGAATCAGCGCTCGATCGACACGCTGACGATGTTGAACCCGGACCCGGCCTCCCTCGACGGGCCTGCATTCGTCACGGCCGGAACGATCAAACGCGCCCTCAGGCATGGATCCTCCGCCCCCTACCGCTTCGAGAGCCCGGTCACCTATCTGCAATTCTATCCCGTCGGGGTCACCCCGGATACCGTGTTCATGACGACCTATCCGAACCTCCTCCCCCCGGGGCTCCCCGATTCGATGTTCGCGAAGCGGTATTATACAACCACCCTTGTGGGGGGCAGCAATTATGAGGCAAGCATCTCTCTCCGGTATGACAGCGCCGAATCGCCGGTGGCGATCAACGACCTTTCCCTGTTCCGCGACTCCGCCGGGGTGATCTTCGACCTGGGGAGCACGGACTTTCTCGACTCCGATGTGGTGGCTGTTTCCCTTGATTCTGTCAGGTCTTTCTCAAAGTGGTATCTCGGACGGTACGATTACGTGCCGGTCCATCCGTTCGCGTTCCTCGACACGCTGACGATCACCGATCAGGGCAACGCGAGCGGCCAGCTCCTCATCGGCGCGGAAGCCGGCGCGACGGATGGGATCGACGATGCGTTCGGAGAGTTCGAGCTGGGCCCGACCCCCCCGGCCGGAACGTTCGACGCGCGGTGGGTTATTCCGCCCACCCGGGGAACGAGCGTCGACATACGCAACCTGTTCGAGCCGTCCGGCCCCCAACGCGTCTATTCGTTCACGATCCAACCGGGACCCGGCGGGTACCCGTTTACGATCACCTGGAACCGGTCGCGCCTCGCATCCGGTACCTTCTTCCTTCAGGATCAGGCAACGCAAGGAGGACTCTATTCGGTGAGCATGAAGCTTCAGGGCTCGCTCGTTGTGTCGAACTCCTCCGTGAAGACGCTTCAGATCGTCCAGAAACCCCCCATCTATTATTCCTTCAATCAATCGTGGAACCTGATCGCATTTCCGCTCACGCGGACGGGCAGCACGACAAGGATCAAGCTCTTTCCTTCCGCAAGTTCCCCCCTCTTCGGTTATAGCGGGAGTTATTACATCTCCGACTCGATGCGCAACGGTCCCGGATACTGGATCAAACTCCCGGCGAGCGGAGTTACCGGGTTCGACGGGTCGGCGCGCACCGCCGACACCGTCACGGTAGCGGACGGCTGGAATCTGATCGGATCGATTTCCAGTCCCGTGGCGCGCGGGAGCATCGTGCAGGTCCCGCCGGGCATCGTCACCTCGAACTATTTCGGATACACAAACGCCTACACGGTGGCCGACTCCATCCGCCCCTCGAAGGGATACTGGGTCAAAGTGCGGGGTGGCGGAAAACTCATCCTTTCCTCTCCGGGCCCCGCCGACAAGCAGGCGGCGGAGCCACCCGCATCGGAACTGCTCTCCCACCTGAACCAGCTCAGGATCGACGACCGGCACGGGCACCGGCAAACCCTCTACTTTGGAAAAGCGACGGCCTCCCCGGACGCCATGTCATGGTTTGAACTTCCGCCTCCTCCGCCGGGTCAGCTCCTCGACGCCCGGTTCACATCGGGAAGCATGGTGAAACTTCTGTCCGATACAGCCCGGTCGTTCGAGATTCGCATACAATCCGAATCCTATCCGGTTTCTCTCACCTGGAGCCTCTGCCAGGACGAAGTCCGGTCGATCTCCTTCGCAAACGGCAACCCGGGCTCACTGTCCGGCTCGGCCCGCACGGAGCGGGAGGGAAGCATCGATATCGGCGAACCCGCCGCGGGGGTTGTCGGCGTCCATCTCCAACTTTCGGCCCCCCTGCCGGCGCATTTCTCGCTCAGGCAGAATTATCCCAATCCCTTCAACCCGACCACGTTCATCGAATTCGACCTGCCAGTGGATGCGAGCGTCTCGCTCACAGTCTACAATCCGATCGGCCAACAGGTTGCGGTGCTCACCGATCACCAGAAGTTCTCCGCGGGGAGCCATACGGCGATTCTGAACGCGGCCGGGCTCGGGTCCGGGGTCTATTTTTACAGGATGGAAGCGACCGGCAACGATCGGACGGTGTTCCGGCAGGTGAGGAAACTGGTCGTTCTGAAATAATCCCCGACCCGGGGCTCCCTTTCCGTCCTGTCATCCTGAGCGTAGCGAAGGATCTCAACGCTTCCGGCAGGGAGATCCTTCGGTCGCTGCGCTCCCTCAGGATGACACAGAAACGCCCAGGATGACACCCCTCCCCGCAACATTTCCACCCCCCACATCGTACCATGAACTGCCACTCCCCCCCCGGCGATAAGGGGTTTCCGCTCATCACGAGTAGACCGCCATGAAAAAGAAAATCCTGATCTCCTCCGCATTCCTCGTCGTCATAGCGGCGGGCGCCTTTTTCCTGCTGGGGGGATCGAAAAACTCCTCAGATACCCTCCTCCCGAAAGTGAAAGTCCAGAAAGGCAACATCGTCGACAAGGCCCTCGCGGTCGGAACGATCGAGCCGGAAAACGAGATCTCCATCAAGTCGAAGGTGTCGGGCGTGGTGAAGCATATCTTCGCCGACGCCGGAGCGCACGTGAAGGAGGGGCAGCCTCTCCTCGAGGTTCGCCCGGATCCCACCCCGTTGGAGCTTGCGGGCGCCAAGCGGCAGGTCCAGCTCGCGCAGGTCGACCTGGACAACCTCACCAAGGACGACGTGCGGCAGGAGTCGCTGGTGAAGAAGCAACTCATCTCCACCAGGGAGTATGAAGAGTTTCAACGGCAGTTCCAGGGATCCGCGCTCAGGTTAAAAATAGCCAAGGAGCAGCTCGCGCTTTTGGAAAGCGGGCGCGTCAAGATCGACGAGACGGAGATCGAGTCGATCGTGAAGGCCCCCATCGAGGGGCATGTGTTGAGCAAGACCGTCGAGGTGGGCGATCCTGTGACACCCCTGACCACCTACCAGGAAGGGACCGTCCTGATGAAGATGGCAAGCATGAACCAATTGCTCTTCAAGGGAAGCGTCGATGAGATCGACGTGGGCAAACTGAAGGAAGGGATGGTGGCCGAAATCAAAGTCGGCGCGCTTCCCAACGACACCGTGAAGGGGTTTCTTCGCAAGATTTCCCTGAAGGCGGAGAAAAAGGAAAACGCGACGGTCTTTCCGATCGAAATCGTGATACCGGCCGGCTCCAAGATCACGCTGCGTGCCGGTTATTCCGCGAGCGCCAGCATTATCATCCAGAGGAAGGATAGCGTCCTGACGGTTCCGGAGCGGACCGTGACATTCCGGAACGACTCCGCGTTCGTGAAAGTTGCGCTTGCGGACGGAAAGGAAGAGGAGCGAAAGATCAAGACCGGGCTCAGCGACGCGATCAGCGTCGAGGTGCTCTCGGGTCTCAAGGCGGGCGACGAGGTGCTTGAAAAGCCCGTGAAAAAGATCGAGTAGGCGAATCCGGCCATGGATCGGCTGCTGACAATCGTCTCCGAGTTTCTCGTCGACCTCCGGGCCCAGAAACTGCGGGCGTTTCTGACGACCTTCGGCATCGTGTGGGGGACGGTCGCCATCGTGGTGCTGATCTCGTTCGGGGTCGGGTTTAAGAAACAGGTCGCCCAGAACATGCACGGCGTCGGTGAACGGATCGCCATCATGTTCCCGGGCAAGACGACGAAAGTCTTCGAAGGGTTCGGGACCGGCAGGCCGATCAGCTTCCTTGAAGAGGACGCGCACCTGCTGGCGACGGAAGTGAAAGGGATCGACCGGATCAGCCCCGAGTACAGCAAGCGCGACATATCCGTCCGTCTCGGGAAAAACATCCTGATTCCGCTCGTCACGGGCGTCTACCCTGTCTACCACGAGATGCGGAACATCATCCCCGCCGCCGGGGGCCGGTTCATCGACGAACCGGACATGCAGAGCCGGCGCCGAGTGGCATTCATCGGCAACAAGGTCAAGGAATTTCTCTTCGGCGAGTCGGAGGCGATCGGAAAGCTCATCGACGTGGGGGGGATCCCGTTCACCGTCGTGGGGGTGATGATCAAGAAAACCCAGAACTCCTCCTACAACTCCCGCGACCAGGACCGGATCTTCATCCCCGCCAGCACGTTTTCAGGCATCTACGGGGACATCCATGTCAACAACATCATCTTTACGCCCCGGGATCCAAGGGAAGCGGAAAGCGTGATTACCGGCGTCCGCGAGGTCCTCGGCAAGAAGTACAAGTTTGATCCGGCCGACAAGGACGCCATCTGGGTATGGGATACGACGCAATTCGATAAATTTCTCTTTTATTTCTTCCTCGCATTCAATATCTTCATGGGGTTGATCGGGAGCTTCACGCTCGGGGTCGCCGGCATCGGGGTCGCAAACATCATGTACATCGTCGTCCAGGAACGGGTTCGCGAGATCGGCGTCAAGCGGGCCGTGGGCGCGAAACGGTCGAATATTCTGACCCAATTCTTTCTGGAGACGTTTTTTTTGATCGGATCGGGCTCGCTGATCGGATTCGCGACCGCGTTGGGGATCCTCAAGCTGCTTCAGTACATCCCGATCAAGGAGTTCGTCGGGACGCCGGAGCTCTCCTGGGAGGTGGTGGTCGCCACCGTCTTCGTCCTGTCGATCGTCGGGCTCGCAGCGGGGCTGATGCCGGCGAAGCGCGCGGCGAACCTCAACGTCGTCGAATGCCTCCGATGAACCTCGCGGACGCGCTCCCGAACCGGTATGACAATCCGTCCCTGATCCGCCATGTGGGCTGAATTACTCAAGGAGTTTTTTCACGATTTGAAGATCCACAGGGTGCGGGCGTCCCTCACTCTCGTGGCGATCGCCTGGGGGACGATCTCGGTCGTCCTGCTCCTCTCGTTCGGGGAAGGCCTCGGCAACCGGCTGCTCAACGGCGAAATGAACGCCGGCAACCGGATCATGATCGTGTACGGCGGTCAAACGGGGCTCGCCTTTGAAGGGCTCGCGAAAGGGAGGCGGGTACGCCTCTCCGAAGACGATGTCGATCTGGTGCGGCAATCGATCCCCGGAATCGAGATGGCAAGCCCGCAATACCGCGCGGGGATCACCCTGACATACGGGAAATCGTCGACCACCACCGAGTGCGAGGGAGTCAATTCTGCCTTCGAGGAAATGAGGCGGATGTATCCCGTGCTGGGGGGCCGGTTCCTCAACGAGGTCGATGTCGCGGAGAGGCGCCGAACGCTTGTCCTCGGCTCGGAAATCGCGAAGGACGTCTTTCACACCGCCGATCCGATCGGCAAGACGGTGCTCGTCGACGGCACTCCGTACACCGTCGTCGGCATCATCCAGAATAAGCTGCAGACGAGCATGAACAACGGACCCGACTCGAGGAGGGCGATCATCCCCTATACGACCCTCCGGAGCGCATACGGGAGGACGAACGTCAACTCCCTGGTAATACGCCCTTCCGATCCCGGACAGCAGGAATTCATCAAGGCCCAGTTGTACCAGGTGCTGGGAAAAAAGTATAAGTTCGCTCCCGACGACGAACGGGCGCTCGGAATCTGGGATTTCATCGAAGACGAGAAAATCGGACGCAAGATCAATCTCGGCCTGTCGATCTTTTTGGGTTCGGTCGGAGCCCTCACGCTCCTGATCGCCGGGGTGGGCGTGGCAAACGTCATGTACGTCGTCGTGAAGGAACGCACCCGGGAAATCGGAATCAAGCTCGCCGTGGGCGCCCGGCGGCAGTACATTCTCGCGCAATTCATCTTTGAGTCGCTTCTGATCGCCTTCATCGGCGGCGCGGCCGGGATCCTTTTTTCCTGGGGGGTGATTTCGGCGGTATGGCTCTTTCCCGCCGACGACGGCCCCATGCAGTTTCTCGGACGTCCGATCCTCTCCCCGGCTGTGATGATCGTGACGACGACAATACTGGCCCTCATCGGGCTTCTGGCGGGATTCTTCCCCGCGCGGAAGGCGGCCAGCCTCGACCCTGTGGAGTCCCTGCGTTACGAATAACGAACTATCGAGAGGAGTTTTCCCATGCCCGACCCACGCTATCCCATCGGTCCATTTGAGAGGCACTCATCCATCGACGAACGTCTGCGGAGCACATTGATCGGCCAGATCCGGGAGGCGCCTGCCAGACTCCGGGAAGCGGTCAGGGGCGCATCCGAAGAGCTGCTTGAAACGCCCTACCGCCCGGGCGGTTGGACGGTCCGGCAGGTCGTCCACCACCTGGCCGACAGCCATCTTCATGCGTATCTCCGGTCGAAGTTTATCGTGACCGAGCGCGAGCCGACCGTCAAACCGTACGACCAGAGCGTATGGGCGGAACTTCACGATGCCAGGAAAGCCCCGGTCGAGCTCTCGCTCGGACTGCTGGATGCGGTGCACAACCGGTGGGTGCTGTTCCTTGAGTCTCTCGAACCCGCCGACTTCTCACGCACATTTCACCATCCGGAACATGGCGACGACCGGCTCGACGGGTTGGTCGACCTCTATGCCTGGCACGGGCGCCACCATGTCGCGCAGATCGAATCACTGCGCGGGAAGCGGTGACCGGAACCCGCCGCGCTTTTCGAGACACCCTCCTCATCCTGGCGATCAGCGCCGCCCTGTTGCTCCTGGCGGAACTGTTCGTACGCCTCTTTCTGCCGCAAGATTACCGTACGACTTCCGTCAACGGTCTGTCTCTCGGAATGGACGACAGCGTGCTCGGGCATCTGAACAGGCCCGGGGCGCACCTCGTTCTGGAGGGCCCCGAATTCTCCGTCGACTACCGGGTGGGAGATCAGGGGTTCCGGGATACCATCGTTCACACTCCCGTGAAACCGGACAGCCTTCTCCGGATCCTTCTCCTGGGAGATTCATTCGCCTGGGGGGCCGGGGTGGAGTACGGGGGGATATGGCCGGTGGTCTTCGAGCGGGCGTGCGCCGGGGCGGGGATGCGCTGCGATATCATAAAGGCGGGGGTCTCCGGGTACGACACCAGGCAGGAAGTCCTCTATCTGGAGCGCCTCCTCCCGGTCTACAAACCCGACGCGGTCATCCTCGCCTTTTTGCCGAACGATCTTGCGACCAATCTGCCGGTCGCCGGAAACGATTCGCTCGAAACGCTTCAGGCCCTTAAACAGGATTCACTCCTTGTCAGGAACCAGGGGGACAAGGATTCCCGGCTGCAGCTCGTCTCGTTGCTGAAGCGACTGCTCCTCTCGAACGACGCCTTCTATTCGAAACTCTACTTCAACACCGACCGCTCACAGTACTTCGCACTCCCGGCGAACGACCGGCTCAGGGGGCAGATGGAAGTCACACGTCAACTTCTCGCGAGGGCGCTCTCCTTCTGCCGGGCGAACCAGACGGCCTTCGTCGTGTTGTCGATTCCGCAGCAGATCCAGGTGCTGGTGAAGGCGGGGGGGAGTGCGCCGGAGGGCATCGACGTCGATTTCGTCGACAGGGAGTTTTCGTCGTTCGCGCACGATCATTCCTTCGCATGGATTCCGGCCCTGCCCGCGCTTAGCGAACGGTACCGGACCGCGCATACGGACCTTTTTTTCCGCCTGAACGGCCATCTGAACAGGGAGGGAAACGCTGTGGTGGGGAGGGTTCTGTTCGAGAAGTTCGGAGAGGCGATGAGGATGGGGCGCAATTGATCTGCCGAACCGAATAAACGCAGCCTAAAGGCTGCGGCTACCAGGCCCGAGGAATCGGTAGGCGCGACCTTCAGGTCGCGTATCGACGGCGCAACGAATCCAACCCACTACCCGCCTCTCAATCATACCTGTCCAGCTTGAACTTCTCCCCCAGGTAGAGCCGCCTCGCATCGGGATCGTTCGCAAGGAACTCCGCAGATCCGGATTTGATGATCTTCCCCTCGAAGAGGAGGTACGACCGGTCCGTAATCGAGAGCGTTTCATGGACGTTGTGGTCCGTGACAAGGACCCCGATACCCCTGTTCTTGAGGTCATGCACGATTTTCATGATATCCTCCACCGCGATCGGGTCTATTCCCGCGAACGGTTCATCCAGGAGAATGAACTTCGGATCGGTGGCGAGGGCGCGGGCGATTTCGGTCCTGCGCCTCTCCCCACCTGAGAGCATGTATCCCTTGCTTTTTGCGACCTGGGTGACGCCGAAGTCCTCCATCAACTGTTCGCAGCGTTCGCGGCGCGCCGAGCGGGGCGTTTCGGTGAGCTCGAGCACCGCGAGGATATTCTCCTCCACGCTCAGTTTCCGGAACACCGACGCCTCCTGGGACAGATACCCGATTCCCATCCTCGCCCGCTTATACATCGGCTCGCGGGTGATCTCCAGTTCGTCGAGGAAAACCCGCCCGAGCGCGGGCTTGATCATCCCCACGATCATGTAAAACGTCGTCGTCTTGCCGGCACCGTTGGGTCCAAGCAATCCCACCACCTCACCCTGTCTGAGCTCCACACTCACGTTTTCCACGACGAGACGCTTCTTGTACCTCTTGCACAAACCTTCGGACCGGAGCGTACGCACGGCTGGAGTCGTCACCGGGCCCCCTCGGGCTTGCGGGAGGGTCTTTTTGCGGCCTCCCGCCAGTTGAAGCCGGGCAGATTCTGTTCGGCCTCCTTGTGCCTGACCATTTTCTCCGGCAGGTACTGCCCCTCCGGCCCGGCGATCACTTTCAGCTCGTCCAGCCGTCCTTCCTTAAAGAGGATCGTCACGCGATCCCCCGACGCCTTGTTCAACCCGTTCGGGCTCTTCCCGTCAAATAAATAGTAGAGGCTCGTCGCAGTCTTCTCCACATCGATCCGCTGGATCGCTTTCCCCGCGAAGCTCAGGATGATCTCCTGTCCGCTCATCTGGTTGAAGCGGGCCGGGTAGAGCGAGTCCGCCCTCGAGACCGCGAACGCGTCACCCCGAACCGTAATCGTCTCCGGTCTTCGTTCTTTGAGCCGGATAAAGATGGAATCACCAGAAATCTGATTGTCCTGGGAGCGGTCTGCCGCGTACCAGACGAACGGCGACGTTCGCAGGATGATGCTGTCGCGCTGAGGATAAAAGATTGCGACTCCCGACTCCGCGGCGAGCGTACCCCGCACGATGTTCACGCTGTCCCGCGCCACCAGGCGTTCAAGCGTGTCCTGGTAGGATTCCATGACGCCCCCGGTCACGACCATGGTATCCCCGCCTCCCCCTGAAAGTGTGTCGATCTGTAGCAGCTTCGGGTGCTCCGTCATCCTGCTGAAGCGCTGCCGCTTGAAGTCCTCGAAGTGGTTTCCGGAAACCGTCATCCGGTTCCGTGGGCTCATAATCCGCACGTTTCCGGTTGCGTCCGAGTGCTCATCCGCACGGTCGTACCTGAGCTCGTTCGCCGTCATGATCGAGGCCGTATCCTGGACCCTCACGTTTCCCCGGAAAAAAGTTTTTTTCTCCCTGGAGAAATACTTTCCGTACTCCGCCGTCACGGAGGTGTTCCGGTCCTCGACCACCACATGGTCGAAGGCTTCCGCACTCCTGTCGTTGCCGTAGTACATTCCCCGGGTGCACAGCATTCTCATGCTGCTGTCTTCCACCACCACTTCCCCTTCGAGGGAGATCTTGTTCGCCGCGATATACTGCATCGCCCTCCTGCATGTCACAACGGTGGACCCCTGCGTGAACTGGACGTTTCCGATCAACTCCTTCACCTGCTCCCCGTTGATTTCCCTGCCGACGAGACTGTCTGCATGGTTCAGCACGACGACCTTTCCCGCCTCCTGCGCCCTCCCGTTCGATGCGAGGCAGGCCGCAAGGAAGAGCAGATGCGGAAGAAGGACCGTGCGGAACTCATTCATTCGTCTTGGCTTGTCCGGTCACTTTGAGGATCGTGTACTGCTTCAATCCCTGGTCTGATTCCAATCCGTGACCCTGGATATGTTCCGTCGGTGAGGTGATATCGACAAAGGCCGGGGTGGTGACCTTTTGAGTGGCGTTGCTCCAGTAGAGCACCTCGGTCCGGAGCGTCCTGCCGCTATCGGACACCACGACGACGCTGTCATGCGCCTCAAAATCGTGCGTCACGTCATTCACCCTCCCCCATCGCGCGGTCAGGACGGAAGTATGCCGCTCGTCCCGGTCGAAAAAATCGACCACGATGCCCGAATCGAGCCGCGTCATCCGCTTGTCGTTGAACATCGAGATATGCCCGGCGCGGAGGATGGCGGTCGTCCTGCCGGAGTCGGTGAACGTGATCGACGCGTTCCAGCTTTCCTGC
This sequence comes from Bacteroidota bacterium, assembly GCA_036522515.1. Lineage (NCBI taxonomy): Bacteria > Pseudomonadati > Bacteroidota > Bacteroidota bacterium. The sequence goes on along the minus strand of DATDFQ010000056.1, from coordinate 327,818 downwards.
GAGGGAACGTCCTGCCCCATGCCGACCGACGAGACGGGGGGCTTCACTCTCTCCTCCGTGCACCCGGTGAGAAGAACGGCCAGCGTCAGAATCCCGGCCGACGTGGACGAACCCGTCAAGGGGTTTCCCCGCCCAACCCTGCTTTCACGAGCTCGTGGAGATGAACCATCCCCACCGGCCGGTTCGCCGCGTCGACCACGATCAACTGCGAAATATTGTGCGTCTCCATTTCCTGCAACGCCACCGCAGCGAGAACGTTCTCCGTGATCGTTTTCGGGTGCCGCGTCATGACCATCTCGGCGGTGATGTCTGTGACGTCGCCCGCTTTCTGGAGAAAGCGGCGGAGATCACCGTCGGTGATGATGCCGAGGAGTTTCCTGTCCGCGCCCACCACGCACGTGGCCCCGAGCCGCTTGGAGGTCATCTCGATGATTGCGTCCCGGATCGGAATATCCCGCCGCACTTTCGGCACGGCGTCGTTCTTCACCATGAGCTCGCCGATTTCGAGCAGGAGCCGCCGGCCGAGGGAACCGCCCGGGTGATACCGGGCGAAGTCCTCGACCGTAAAATTCCGTTGGTCCAGAAGGGCCATCGCGAGCGCGTCGCCGAAGACAAGCGCCGCGGTGCTCGAGGAGGTGGGTGCAAGATCGTAGGGACACGCCTCCTCCCTGACGCCGGCATCCAGCACGATGTCCGAATGCTGTGCGACCTTGGAGTTCCGCGTCCCGACCATCGAAATGATCGGCACCCCGATGCGCTTGAACATCGGCAGCAAACTCTGGAGCTCGGCGGTATCGCCGCTTTTGGAGATGCAAAGCACCACATCCTCCCTCCGGACCATCCCCAGATCGCCGTGCAGAGCGTCGGACGGGTGCAAAAAGAGCGAGGGTGTGCCCGTGGAGTTGAACGTCGCCACGATCTTGCGCGCGACGTTACCCGACTTTCCCATGCCGGTGACGACCACGCGCCCCTTGCAGGAGAAGAGAAGCTCGACGGCGCGCGCGAATGAGGCGTCGATCCGGCGCTCGAGCGCTGCGACCGCCTCCGCCTCGATCCGGACGACCTCCCTCCCCTTCTTAATGATCTTTTTCTGGGTTGTCATTTTCCGGTGAATAGTTTGAGAAGTCCATGGCCGAAACCGCGCTTCTCCTTGCGGTCCGCTTCGATCGTCCCGGAAACGTGAACCTTTGTCCTGATCTTGTTGTACGTCAAGAAGGCGTACGCGAGATCGGAATCGGAGAAGCGGGGCAGGTCGGTGAACAACCGCCGCGAGTTGAGCGCAATTTCCGGCTCCCGAATATTCTTATGGAGCATCAGCTCGTTATAAAAATTGGTTACCGGAATGAGCCGGTTCACCCCCGTCGTTGGATCGTACACCCAGAGGCGCCGGTCGGTCGCACACAGCGCAAGGACAAGCCGGCCGGCTTCGGGGGCGGTCGAGTGCATCGGAACCTCGCGAAGGCCCTGGCCGCATTGAGGGCACGCATCCCCCGGGTTCCAGAGGGAATAGGTCCATCTCGCGCGTTCTTCGAGCTGCGAAGGGATTTCGCCCGTCCCGTGCCCGACGATCTCGATCGATATCTGCTCGTCCATCATCTCACGGAGCGAAATGGAAACGATTCCGCCGGAGGTGTCGATTGCCCCGTACGCGAAGAGCGGCGCCAGCGGGCTTGAAAAATCGGGCGCCGTCCCCGGATGTCCGAGTATGAGTTCGCCCTCACCCCGCCTTCCCTCGCCCAGGACGAGCATCCCTCCGATGAGATCCCGGTACGCCCGGTAGCCCGGCCGGTCCGCCGGGAGAACCCACTCAATCCATTCGCGCTCGCGGACCAGAAGCGGTCTGGGAAACTGCATATCGTTTCGAGCTTCGGTCATGCTCAGGCCTAAATCAACTTTTTCGCCCGCAGGATCATATCCACCACTTCCCGAACGGCTCCGCGCCCTCCTCCCGACTTCGCAACATAGTCGACAAGGCTCCGGATCTCCGGCATCGCATCGGCAGGCGCCGCGCTTAGTCCGGCCGCCTCCAGGGCGGGACGGTCCAGTTCATCGTCCCCGATATAACAGAGTTCCTCGTTCCTGAGACCGTATCTCTTGAGGAGCCGGCGGATGACGGCCATCTTTTCACTCACCCCCTGGTGGATTTCCAGCACCCCCAGTTCGCGCGCCCTCTTCGCCGTGGCCTTCGAAGATCTCGCCGAAACGACGGCGAATTTCAGCCCCTTCCCCGCCCCCCTGTCGATCCCGTAGCCGTCGTGCGCATCGAATAATTTGTATTCGATCCCGTCCGCGGAGTAGATGATGCGCCCGTCGGTGAGGACTCCATCGACATCCATGGCAACCATCCTGATCCCCCTGCACTTCTTCAGTATGTCGGCCGCCGGCCCGTTTTTAGACCGCAAACTTCTCCTTGACTATCCGGTCGAGAGCCACCACCTGCCGGAGCAGGTCTTCGAGGCGGTCCAATTTCAACTGGCTGGCCGCGTCGGAAAGCGCGCGCGCAGGGTTTGGGTGGGTTTCGACGAAAAGTCCGTCGATCCCCACAGCCGCTCCAGCCCGGGCGAGCGGGAAGATGAATTGGGGCTGGCCGCCCGTGATCGTGCCGTTCGCGGGCAGCTGGACCGAATGCGTCGCGTCCAGGATCACGGGGTATCCGGACTCCCGCATGATGCTCAGCGAGCGCATATCGACAACCAGATTGTGATAACCGAACGTGACACCCCTCTCGGTCAGAAGTATGCGTTTGTTTCCGGTTGAAGCGACTTTGCGCGCCTGGTGACGCATATCTTCCGGCGCCATGAACTGCCCCTTTTTGATGTTCACGGTTTTCCCCGTACGCCCCGCCGCGCGGAGAATCTCCGTCTGGCGGCAGAGAAATGCGGGGATCTGGATCACGTCCGCCACCTCTCCGGCGGCGGATGCTTCGGCGGCAGAGTGAATGTCGGTGAGGACCGGCACTCCAAACTCTCTCTTTACTTCCGCGAGAATCGAAAGCGCCTTTTCCATTTCCAGGCCGGTGAAGGAGGTCCCGCTCGTGCGGTTCGCTTTCTTGTAGGAAGCCTTGAAGATAAAAGGAGTGCGTAGTTTGCGGGCTATTTGCTGGATGCGTGCGGCAATTCTCAAGGTCATCTCGCGCCCCTCGATGATGCACGGCCCGGCGATAAGGACAACCGGGTTCCCTCCGCCGATTTTGATCTTATCGATTCGTACCATTCACGGTTTTTCGGGTTGCCGTAGCGTCCATGTGTGCTCAAAGTACAAAAAAATGGAGGAATTTCAAAGATTGCTTCTCTCTCCGCTTCGGCGTATTTTGGAGCCATGCTGAAACTCAGGGCCTATGCGAAGATCAACCTTGGCCTTCGCATCCTCGGTGAGAGGGATGACGGATACCACGATCTCGAAACCGTGTTCCACCGGATCGACCTGTTCGACGAACTGGAGCTCGAGCCCTCGGACGGGATCTCGATGCAATGCGTGCCGGAGGGATTACCCACCGATGAGAGGAACCTGTGCGTTCGGGCGGCCCTCCTTCTTCGGGAATGCCTCCGGGGGGAAGATGGAGTGAAGATACTCCTGCGTAAGAATATTCCCGCCGGTGCAGGACTGGGAGGAGGAAGCTCCGACGCGGCGGCGACGCTCCTCGGTCTGGTCCGTCTCTGGCGCGCAGACATTCCGTTCCGGCAAATCCTCGGTCTCGCGCTGAAGCTTGGTTCGGATGTTCCCTACTTCTTGAGGGAGGGGTCCGCCTGCGCGACGGGACGCGGAGAGATCCTGGAGTATATTCACCTTGAAGTACCCTACTGGATCGTCGTCGTCTACCCGGGCATTCCGGTCTCGACAGCCTGGGCATACAAGCATCTCAAGTCCGCCTCCGTGCCCGCTGCGCCGGCGGGAGTGGTTCCTCGCGCCTCTCTCGGTGATGCGGTGCGGCGCGATATGCATGAGTTGCGAAATTTGAACGGTCATTTGAAGAACGATTTTGAACCCCTTGTGTTCGGAGCTCATGAACGTGTCGAACGGGCCAGGCGTGCGCTCCATGAGGCCGGTGCGGGTGCCGTACACTTGTCCGGGAGCGGCTCCGCGCTCTACGGACTTTTCACAGGTGAAGAAGAGGCGCGGGCCGCCGCCGCCATACTGGAACGCGATTCCTTCGTTTCGGTTACCCCGGCGCACTTCGAGCCCAGCTTTCAGCCGGTCGAGCTGTGAGAGTGCACATGAATCTCCGCCCCGGCGCGGCGTTACCGCTTCTCATACTCCTCCCTTGCATCTTCTGTACGCCCCCGGCAGCCTCGCAATCAGTCCGTTCCGACACGACCCGGGCCGATACGGTCAGGACCGATACCTCCGCCGCTGAGAGAGGCAGAGCGGAGCGGGCAACCGCGCTCCGGCCCGACTCCCTCGTAAAGCCGCTGATTTCAATTCCCTACCTGGGGTCCGTCGACCGGTCGATCGAGCCGGCTCAGGTGATCGATGATTCAGAGCGCAACTTCATGGAGTATGAACATCTGGCCGATCTTCTTTCGATGACACCGGGTGTCTTCACGTTCGGGCTCGGAACCCCGGGAGAGTATCAGGGTCTCACCATGCAGGGAGTCGGGGCCCGCGGGATCGCGATCCTTTCGGATGGAATCCTGCTCAACGAACCTTATTCCGGCACTCATGACCTGAACCTCTACCCGCTCGAAGATGCCGACCGGGTGGAGATCATCCCCGATACCCGGTCTTTTCTCTATGGATTCAATGCAGCCGGGGGCGCGATCAACATCGTAAACAGGAGCCGGCGGGCCGTTCATCCGTTCTCCCATATCCGGTACAGCGATGACGGATACGGTTACAGCCTCCTCGACGGAATGATCAGCGAGGACATCATACGCGGGCTCAACACGACCGCGGGAGTGAACCACACGACGACCGGGGGAAGATTTCCGAACAGCGACTATGACGCATGGAGCGGGCGGCTGAGGCTCCGGTACGACCTGACCAGCGGTCTAAACTTCTTCGGCTCCGGGATGTACGACCAATCGCGCCTCGATCTGAACGGAGGACTCGACGCCTCGACGCTCAACGAAATTCCGGCCGAGGGCTTTCAGGCGAGCGTGCGTAACACCGACTCCTACGAGAAGCGGACACGGAGCGAGCTCCGGCTCGGGTTCGCGCTCAATCCTCCCTCTGATTCCAATGCGATTCATACGCTGACCCTCTACTATTCGAACAACCTCCGGGAATTCCGCGACGAGGAGAACCGGCCTGGCGCGAACGGGACCTTTCTCCAGCAGAATCAGGAGTCCCGCTGGTATGGCATGCGGGCGTCCGGGCACCGCATAATCGGGAATTCGATGCTCGACTTCGGGGGGGAAATTCAACACCGCCGGGTCCGCGCGGGACCGCCCGGAGACGGGGGTTCGTTTACGAACGGAGAGGAACTCGCCTCCAGCCGGTATGATTTCTTCGGGAAAGCCGGGTTCCGTTTTCCGGGCGCTGTAACGGCTTCGGCGTACGGCCGGTTCGACCACGCCGATGACCAGGAGCGTTTTGCCGCAGGGGCCGACGGAGCGATCTCGTTCCCAGGCTCGATCGAACTCTTCGGAGGCGTTTCACGGTCCTTTCGTTTCCCGACCATCCAGGAGATCGAGGGGACACCTCCCGTTCTGGCGGCGCTCCCCGGGAATGACGCGGAAGAGCACCGGCTCGTCGAGGCGGGTATCCGTTTGAATCCCTCGGGCGGCTCCAAACTCGAACTGAAGGCGTTCCATCGAACAATTGAAGATGTGGTCACCATCGTCCCGCAACTCCTGCCCCTTCCGGCAACCCCGTATGCCTTCAGCCGCTCCGGCACGTTGGTTCTGAGGGGGGTCGACGGCTCCGGCGCGCTCCGTCTCGGGAGTTTTTTTGTGGAGGGAGTCGTTCAGTACCTCAACACACCGGGGACTGAAAATGGCACCGCAGGGTTTCCGCTTTGGACAGGATCGGGCGGGATCTATTTTTGGGATACGCTCTTCGGCGGCCATCTGAATCTGAAGGTCGGGGTGCGCGGCAGTTTCTTCAGCGCCTACGAAGGGAGAGGCTTCGACGATCTGGCGATGACGGACGTCCCCACCGGCGCGCCGTTTCCCATCGATCCATCCGGCAAGGGCGACTTCTTCCTCATCGCACACCTCGGCAACGCGTACGTTCATTTTGTCTGGGAAAACCTGACCAACCGGCAGTATATCATGCGGGTCTTTTACCCGATGCCCGATCGAAGCATCAGGTTCGGCGTGAGCTGGGATTTCATGAACTAGGCCTTCAACGAGATCCGGATCCCCAACTTGACATGCCCTCTAATTTTTCGTACAATCTTTGAGAGAACGCAGCGCCGGTCGCCGCGAGTTTCCCGGCCGCTGAAGCCGTGAGAGAATCTCGCAGCCGAACACACCACTTCAGAGAAGGATGCCATGGAACAGATGATCGTCCAACCGCCGCCCCTCCACCCGGAGATTGCGGAGTACGCCGGGTTCTGGAAACGGTTTGTGGCGTACCTGATCGACAAGTTTATCTTCTCGGTTCTGAGCCTGATCCTGGTCCTCCCGTTCGTCTTCATTATCGGCGTTGGGGCATTCACCGCGGGGGAACATTCCTACGAGGATAATGGCTCCGAGTCCTTCGCGCCGCTCATGATGGCATTTATCGGCGCATGGTTCATGCTGATCCTCCTCCTCGTCGTTTCGGAATGGCTCTATTTCTCCCTGATGGAATCAAAAAAGGGCGCCACACTGGGGAAGATGGCGATGAACATCCGGGTGACCGATTTGCAGGGAAATCCCATTTCATTCGGGCGGGCGACAGGGAGGTATTTCGGTAAAATACTCTCAGGTTTGATTCTCTGCGTCGGGTATCTGATGGCCGGTTGGACCCAGCAAAAGCAGGCTCTTCACGACATTCTTGCCGGGAGCCTGGTTGTCGTCAAGCGTTGAACGCCGCCCCGAGCGGGGCACGAAGTAACGTCACGGAGCCGATCACAATGTCTTGAACGAACTATGTCCGCCGATATTTCGCCCTTCGTCTTCAGCACGAAATTCGACCAGACCATTCTTCTCGGCAGGAAAGCCGCGAGCGCGGAAGAGCTACTGGAGGGGATCCGCGAAGTGCCCGGCTCCTCCATCTATTTCCACACCCACAAATTCCTTCAGCAACACCACTACCTCTCGCCCGAACCCCCCAACGATTTCGCGTATTGGATCTCGAATGTGCTGAACGAGCAGGCTCTCGGGGAAATACTCTCGAGCGTCGATATCGTTCAGTTCAAACAGATATCAGACCTCCGGGCGGCATTCATCCGGATCCTGGAGGATCGGATGAAGCAACCGGGCCGCACCGCCGAGGCGCCGCCCGGCGAGGAATTCTATTTCATGGGTTCGAGGACGTTTGTGGTCGCCACCCCCCACCGCGCGGCGTCGCTCAGGGAATTCGTGGAGGGCCTTAAAGCCGTGAGCATCCATTCCCTTTACTACCATGTCTTCGACGCGCGCCTGAGGCTCGAGAGGGAGGAAAACGACTTTTCCCTCTGGTTCAGAAAGCTCGGCAAGGAAACGCTTGCCGATGAAATGCTGAGGCTCGACCCCTATACGCACACGTTGGAGGGATTGCGGAACCGAATCATCATACTGGTCAAGCGCCATGATAAAGATTGAAGACTACGCCCCCATCGTCGGAGCGGGCGATCTGGAGGAACTTCGCCTGCTCGCCCAAAAAATGGATGGGAGATCAATCCAGACCATCAACTCGACGGCTGTCGGCGGGGGCGTCGCCGAAATCCTCACGCGGATGGTCCCGCTTCTCAACCAGCTGGGCGTGAAGACCCGATGGGACGTGATCAAGGGGGACGAGAGGTTCTTCGCGATTACGAAAGGGATCCATAACGCTCTTCACGGAGCCCCGATCGACCTCTCGGCCGACGATATGAGCTACTTTCAGGAAATCAACGACAACAACGCCAAGCAGATGGACCTGTCGGGAGACTTCGTGTTCGTGCACGACCCCCAGCCGATCGGCCTCATCAAGCATCGCAAAAACCACCTCGACCACTGGGTCTGGAGGGGCCATGTCGATTTCTCGAAGCCGCATCCCTCCGTGTGGAACTTCCTCGCGGAGTACGTCAATCTCTATGAGACGGCGGTATTCTCGGCTCCCTCGTTTGCCAGGGAACTCGCGATCCGCCAGGTGTTGATCGCCCCCTCCATCGATCCGCTGGCAGACAAGAACAAGGAACTTCCGGAGGAAACCGTCGACGAGGTGTTCCGGAGATTCAAGATCGACCGTTCCAGGCCGATCGTCACGCAGATCTCGAGGTTCGACTATCTGAAAGATCCCGTCGGGGTTATCAAGGCGTACAAGAAAGTGAAGAAGTATGCCAATCTGCAACTCGTCCTCGCCGGGGGCGGCGCGACCGACGATCCGGAGGGGCCGAGGATCATGGAGGAGGTGCAAAACGAAGCGGCATCCGACAAGGACATCTTCATTCTCTTCCTCCCTCCGGCGAGCGATATCGAGATCAACGCGCTTCAGCGCGGCTCGACCGTCGTCTTGCAAAAGTCGCTGAAGGAAGGGTTCGGCCTGACGGTTTCTGAAGCCCTCTGGAAGTCAAAACCCGTGATCGCATCCTCCGTGGGGGGAATTCCACTTCAGATCGCGCACAAGTATTCCGGGATCCTGACCCACAGCATCGACGGGACCGCGTATTGGATTAAGCAGCTCCTCAACGAGCCGCACTACGCCAAATCGCTCGGGAAAAACGGCCGCGAGCATATCAAGAACAATTTTCTGATCACCCGGCACATCAAGGATTATCTGCTCGTCTTTCTCTCCCTCCTCCACGAAGGCGACCTTGTCTATCTCTGAGATCATCACCCGGGAGGGGGTGGACTCGCCGTGAGCCCGCAGGAGCCCTCCGCCCGGAGGATGATCATTGTTTCGAACAGGCTTCCCTTTACGATCACACACGAGCGGGGCGAGCTGAAATTCAGCGAAAGCGTGGGAGGCCTCGCCACGGGACTCCGGACGTTTCTTTCCTCGCTTCAGAATTCCCAGACCGGGATCGAAGAGTATGTCTGGGTCGGATGGCCGGGAAGCACGATCGAAGAGGAGCTCAGGGAGGGGGTCCGGTCGAAAGCGCTTGCGGAACACCGCTGTCTGCCGGTCTTCTTCTCCGAACAGGATTTCGAGAACTTTTACCAGGGTTTCTGCAACAAGACAATCTGGCCTCTCTTCCATTACTTCCCGGGAATCGTTCAGTATGTCCCGGAATACTGGGAACAATACCGGAAGGTGAACGAGGCGTTTTGCGCAGCACTCACCGGACTAATCCAACCCGGCGATATCGTCTGGATCCACGATTACCACCTTCTGCTCCTCCCCGGGCTGCTGCGGGCCCACTTCCCCGACGTCCCGATCGGATTCTTTCTCCATATCCCCTTTCCGACCTTTGAACTCTTCCGGCTGCTGCCCGGTGCCTGGCGCCGGGAGCTCCTCGAAGGAATGCTCGGGGCAAACCAGATCGGTTTTCACACCTACGACTACATGCAGGACTTTCTCCGGTGCACGCTCCGGATCCTCGGGACCGAAAACAACATGGGGGAGATCGTCCTGAGCGACCGTCTGGTCAGGGTCGGGTCGTATCCCATGGGAATCGATTATCAGCGGTTTGAGAGCGCCGCGTCAAGCCCCGAGGTCGCGCACGAGCGGGAAGAACTGCTCAAGTCGCTCGGCGGATCGCGGATCATCCTCTCGGTGGACCGCCTCGATTATTCCAAGGGGATCCTGAACCGCCTTCAGGGATTCGAGACCCTTCTGGAACAGCACGAGGAATGGAGAGGGAATGTGACGCTCCTCGTGATCGTGGTCCCCTCCCGGATCGGAGTCGGAGACTACGAACTGATGAAGAAGCAGATCGAGGAAGTCGTCGGAAGAATCAACGGCAGGTTCGGCGGGGTGTCGTGGACACCGATCATCTATCAATTCAGGTCGCTGCCGTTCACTTCGCTTGTCTCGATTTACACCGTGAGCCATATTGCGCTCGTGACCCCCCTGCGCGACGGCATGAACCTCATCGCGAAGGAATACATCGCAAGCCGGCCCGATAAAACCGGAGTCCTGATCCTGAGTGAAATGGCCGGAGCGGCAAAGGAGCTGGGCGAAGCCGTCCTCGTCAATCCGAATATCCGGGAGGAAATCGTGCAGGCACTGAAGGAGGCGCTGGAGATGCCTCTGGATGAGCAGGTCCGGAGAAACCAGATCATGCAAAGCCGGCTCCAGCGGTATACGGTGGGGCGATGGGCGAAGGACATCATCCAGGAGCTGACGGGTATCCGAAGGCGCGAAGAGACGCTCTTTTCCAACCAGATCACCGCGCCCGGGCGGGCGGAGATCGTCCGGAAGTACGGACGGGCTTCCCGGCGTCTGCTCTTCCTTGACTATGACGGGACGCTGGTCGGCTTTACCAGGCGCCCGGTACTCGCGCGCCCCGGCGACGAAGTCCTTGCGATCCTGAGAAAGCTCGGCGAAGATCCCCGAAACGAAGTGGTCATCGTCAGCGGGCGTAGAAAATCCGACCTCCAGGATTTTCTCGGCTCACTGCCCGTCGGTCTGGTCGCCGAACATGGCGCGTGGATGAGGGAACTGGGGGGCGAATGGACCATGCTGAAAACTCTCACCAGCGACTGGAAACCAAAGATCATACCGATCCTCGAGGCCTACTCGGACAGGTTTCCGGGATCGACCGTGGAGGAGAAGGATTATTCGCTCGTCTGGCACTACCGGGGTACCGACCCCGAGCAGGGGAAGCTCACGGCGATGGAACTGATGGACGATCTGCACAGGTTCACGGCGAACATCGACCTCCAGGTCCTTCAGGGAAAGAAGATTATCGAGGTCCGGAACAGCGGGATCAACAAAGGGCTGGCGGCACTCCACTGGTTCTCGAAAGGGTCGTTTGAATTCATCATGGCGATCGGAGACGACTCCACGGACGAGGACCTCTTCGCCGCGATGCCCCCTGACGCCGTATCGATCCGCGTGGGAATCGGCCGCACACAGGCCCGCTCGAGCCTCCGCACCCCGAAGGACGTTGTCAATCTGCTTGGGCAGTTAGCCAAAGAACAAATAACATAAAGGAGATCACCTATGAAGAGCTCATCAGGTTTCCTCGCCGTGCTTGCCATCTGCCTGTCGGCATTGACGGGCTGCGCGACCGCACCCACATCATCAGAGGGAAGGTCAGAGATCCAGAATGAATCCGCCTCGGTCCTTGCGAAGGCTCAATCCAATGACCAGACCCTCACCAGGGTCTTGAACGATGCTCGTGGGTATGCGGTGTTCCCCTCGATCGGCAAGGGCGCCATAGGGATCGGCGGGGCGTATGGAAGAGGGGTTCTCTATGAAAACGGCACTGCCATAGGATACTGCGATATGAAACAGGCTTCGATCGGGTTGCAGCTCGGCGGGCAGAAGTATGCGGAGATTATTGCGTTCACGACAAAGGAAGCGATCGACAACTTCAAGACCGGTAATTTTGCCTTCGACGCTCAAGCAACGGCTGTGGCGCTCAAATCGGGCGCCGGCGCCAACGCTAAGTATTCGAGCGGCGTGGCCGTCTTCACCATGGACGAAGCCGGCCTGATGTACGAGGCCTCAGTCGGCGGGCAGAAGTTCAGCTACCAGGCCAAGTGACATGCAAATGGCAGAGCCCGCATGACGGTGAATTGCTGGTCGTGCGGGCTTTCTTCATTCTCACGGAGTTCGTCGAATCCTGAAATCACACATATTGTCCTGTGACAAACCCTAATGACCATGCCCATTGGAAATTGTAGCCAGCCAAATGCCCGGTGACATTCACAACCTCCCCGATTACATATAACCCGGAGACATTTGGAGTATCGCCGGCCCGCAAAGGCCGCGACGCCCCCTGACGCCTTATCGATCCGGGTGGGAATCGGCCGCACACAGGCCCGATCAAGCCTCCGCACCCCGAAGGACGTTGTCAATCTGCTTGGGCAGCTGGCCCGGGAACAAGGAACCTAGTAACCGCGGCAATCTTCTTCTCAAGCGGTTTTACAACTCGTCTGTAATAAGGCCCCCCTCTCGCTTCAACCCCCTTTTCTCCTGCGATTCATACTAATTCTTCGAATAGAAGAAGTATGGGCGAAAAATCTGGCCGCCGGTATTAACCCATCTTTCGTTCCTAAGGGCTATGTCCTCCTGAAAGAATCATCACTATATTTACCCAATTCATTTGCTCAACCACACTTACCACAAAAGGTAGAGTCCCCATGAAAAGATCAATTTGTTTCCTCGCGGTGTCGATCATATGCTTCCTGGCGCTCAACGGCTGCTCGACTGCCCCCACGTCCGCTGAAGGAAGGTCCGCCATTCAGGATGAATCCGCCGCGGTTCTGGCCACGGCCCAAACTAATGACCCGACTTTTACCAAGGTCTTAAACGACGCCTATGGATATGCTGTGTTCCCATCGATCGGCAAGGGCGCCATCGGAGTCGGCGGGGCATATGGGAAGGGCGTTCTCTATGGGAAGGGCACAGCCAGAGGATATTGCGCGATGACGCAGGCTTCGATCGGCTTGTCGCTCGGCGGCCAGAAATATGCGGAGATTATCGCCTTCACAACCAAGGAAGCCTTCGACAACTTCAAGACCGGTAATTTTGCCTTTGACGCCCAGGTCACGGTTGTGGCGCTCAAATCGGGTGCCAGCGCCAACGCCAAATATACCAACGGCGTAGCCGTGTTCACTCTCGACGAAGCCGGCCTGATGTACGAAGCCTCGGTCGGCGGGCAGAAGTTCAGCTACCAGGCCATGTCGCCCCGGTGATCGGACTGGTTGTCAGTTCAAGCTCGGCCGGTAAGTTCGAATAAGAGAATTACTTCAAACTACAAAGCCCACATGCCCGGGAAGTTCCCGGAAATGTGGGCTTTCCATTATCAAACCCGGTCACGCCTTCTACTTCATCTCTCTTTTAACCGTCGGCGTGGCAGAGGAAGGTCTTTCAACCCTGGCGACGCCGAGCATTTCCCGCGCGCGATTGAGGGCGTCGTCGATATTGCCGAATATATTATCCTCTCCGATTTTATCAAACAATTTCGATTGTTCCAGAGCGTAGAGCGGCTGGGTATGGATATCGGATATCAGAAACGCGATGTGGCGCTTTTCACAATTCTGATGCACTCTGCTCAGAGTATTCATGCCGGTTGAATCGATCGATGGGACGTTTCGCATGCGGATGATCCGGACTTTGGGGGCTTTTTCAATGAGGTTCATCGCTTCCTCAAATTTATACGCTGCGCCGAAAAAGAACGGACCGTTGATTTCGTAGACCTCGACGCCGTCGGGAATGATCCTCTTGTCAATGGCATTTGGATCATCACTCTCGTCTTCATCCTGTAACTCGCGCGTCACAACTCCCACGTTTGTCACCAGCGCCATCCTCCTCATAAACAGGAAGACCGAAAGCACTACGCCGATTTCGATTGCAACAGTCAGATCGAAGATCACCGTGAGGCCGAACGTCGTGAGAAGGACAACAACATCGCTGCGCGGGCTGTTGAGGAGGGCTTTGAATGAGCGCCATTCACTCATGTTATACGAGACCACAACGAGAATCGCGGCCAGGCACGAAAGCGGAATGAGAGTCGCCCACCGGCCGAAAAACACCATGATAACAAGGAGAACGACCGCATGAGTCATTCCGGCGACCGGAGTACGCCCGCCATTTTTGATATTCGTTGCCGTGCGCGCGATTGCGCCGGTAGCCGGGATACCTCCGAACAACGGCGCGACAACATTCGCCACGCCCTGCGCGACTAGCTCCATATTTGACCGATGTTTGCTTCCGATCATCCCGTCGGCGACAACGGCGGAGAGGAGCGACTCGATCGCCGCAAGGAGCGCTATGGTCGTCGCGGGCGCGATGAGATGCTTCATAGTGGCGAAATCCACGGATGGGATCGAAGGTGCCGGCAACATCGAGTGAATTTCGCCAAACCGGGTACCGATTGTCTCTACGGGAAGATGGAACAATTGCACGACAAGCGTGGAAAGAACGAGCGCGACGAGAGGTCCGGGGATTTTGTGTGAAACATGTGGCCAGAGCATGATGATCAAAAGGGAGCCGATTGCGATCGCGATAGAAAACGGATTTACCAGATCAAGATGCCGGCCAAAGGAGGCCCACTTCTCGATAAAATCCGCCGGAACCGCGCCCATCTGCAATCCGAGAAAGTCCTTGACCTGCGACGAGAAAATGATGAGCGCTATACCGCTTGTGAACCCGACGATGACGGGATATGGAATGAATTTGATTGCGGAGCCAAATCGGGCGAAACCCATAATCATGAGGATGATGCCGGCCATGATTGTGGCGATGATCAATCCGTTCATCCCATAGGATTGAATAACGCCATAGACAATGACAACGAAGGCGCCGGTTGGGCCGCCAATCTGGACTTTGCTCCCTCCCAGTGCGGACACAATGAAGCCGGCGACAATGGCAGTGAAGAGCCCTTTCTCCGGCGAAACACCGGAAGCGATTGCGAACGCTATCGCAAGCGGCAAGGCGACGATGCCGACGATCAGCCCTGCCGTGAGATCAGCGACAAATTGTTCCCGGGAGTAGTGCTCGAGTGTTGTAAAGAGTTTAGGTTTCAGCACGAGTATGAATTCAAAGTCTGGAAATATAAGAAAATAGTTTCATAATGTAAGCAGGACCGGGCAATTTGGTAGTGTCGCATTTTCATCTTTTGCCGTCATCCCGACATGTTTCAGGTCGGGATCTTACCAAAAGAGTTGGAAGATGCTGACCTAAAGCATGTCAGCATGACGAGCTGGAGAGTCAGACGGCCAAACTGAGGCACTACTGGTAATTTGAAGCAGGTGCTCTGCAGGTTCAAAGATCAGGCATACTGCCCTGCCACAAACCCCGATGCCCACGCCCACTGGAAATTGTACCCACCCAGGTGCCCGGTAACGTCCACCACCTCCCCGACTACGTACAACCCGGGGACTTCTCTTGCTTCCATGGTCTTGGAGGAGAGCTCGTTCGTGTCGACGCCGCCCCGTGTGACTTCCGCCTTCCCATAGCCTTCGGTGCCATCCGGTTTCAGCTTCCAGTCGTGGAGCCGGGCTGCAATCGACAGGAGTTCCTCGTTTGTGTATCCTTGAACGGGCTTCGACCATCCGTACAGTTCGCACAACTGTTTCGCCAGTCGTCTCGGGAGTATTTCTGAGAGGGCCGTCGAAAGCTCCCCTCCGGCTTTGCGTTTCCCGGAAAGGAATTCCTGAACTCCGGCATCCGGAGACAGATCGATCGTAATCGCATCCCCTCCCTTCCAGTACGAGGATATTTGAAGTATCGCCGGGCCGCTGAGACCGCGATGCGTAAAGAGGATATTCTCCCGGAACTCCTCCCCGTCGGAGCGGACGACTGCTTCGTGGGAGACGCCGCTGAGCGACTTGAAAAACGGGAGATCTTCCTTGCCGAACGTGATCGGGACGAGCCCCGGGGCCGTTTGCGTAGTCTTCAAACCGAACTGTCGGGCGATCCTGTATCCGAAGTCCGTCGCTCCGAGCTTCGGGATGGACAATCCGCCCGTTGCGATGACCAGCGAACCGGACTCGAACTCCCCTGCGCCCGTCGTGACCACGAACCGGTCCCGCTTGCGCACGTCCGATATCCGGCAATCGGAAACAATGCGAACGCCTGAATCGCCGCATTCTTTTTCGAGCATTTTGATGATTTCGAGCGACGACCCGTCGCAGAAGAGCTGGCCGAGAGTCTTTTCGTGATACGCGATCCGGTGTTTGTTGACGAGGGAGATGAAATCATCGGGGGTGAACCGGGCAAGGGCCGACTTGCAGAAATGGGGGTTTTCCGAAATATAATGCTCGTGTTCGGTCACCCTGTTGGTAAAATTGCACCTCCCGCCCCCCGAGATCCGTATCTTCTCACCGATCCTCTTATTCCGCTCGAGCACGAGGACCGATCTTCCCCTCTTGCCCGCCTCGATCGCGCACATGAGGCCCGCCGCCCCTGCGCCGAGTATGATCACGTCAGTCATTGGTGTATAGAAATATCGATTCGGGCCATCAATTGCAAATCAAGAGTTCTCGCATTCCCATTTCCTTTTTCATATATTTATTCTGAATGAAACGATACGAACTGAAGAAGCGCCCGGATGAGCTTCACCTCGTTCACCCGCAGCGTTTTCTGATCGATTACAAGAATCAGCTGAATTCCGCCCAGCACGACGCCGTCACCTCGATCGACGGGCCCCATCTGATCATCGCCGGAGCGGGGACCGGGAAGACGCGGACGATCGTCTACCGGGTCGCCTACCTCGTCGAGCTCGGAGCCAGGCCCGAACACATTCTCCTCCTGACCTTTACCCGGAGAGCCGCCCAGGAGATGCTCCGGCGGGCATCCATCCTCCTCGACCACCGGTGTGAAAAGGTCTCCGGAGGAACGTTCCATTCGTTCGCAAATTACGTCCTGCGCAGGCACGCATCCCTTCTCGGCTACGACCGGGCCTTTACGATACTCGACCAGCGCGACGCGGAGGATGTCGTCAGCCTGATCCGGACGCGCCTCAAACTCGACACCAAGGAGCGAAGGTTTCCCCGGAAAGAGACGTTGTACGATCTCTACAGCCGGTCGATCAATACCATCACCCCCGTCGAGAACATCCTCGCGGCGGATTATCCGCATTACCTCGAGCAGCTCGACGACATCTGCTCGGTCTTTCACTCCTACGCCGATTACAAGTCGGCCCACAACCTGATGGATTACGACGATCTCCTTTTGAACCTCGTGCGGCTTTTGAAGGAACATGAGCCGGTCAGAGCCGAGATCTCCGGAAAGTACCGGTATATCATGGTGGACGAGTATCAGGATACGAACAAATTGCAGTCGGAGATCGTGAAACTGCTCGCCTACCGCCACCAGAACCTGATGGTCGTGGGGGACGACTCACAGTCGATCTATTCCTTCAGGGGCGCCACGATCCGCAACATCCTGGAGTTTCCGGAAGACTTCCCGGAGTGCAAGGTCATTACGCTGGAGGAGAATTACCGGAGCACGCAGGCGATCCTCGATGTTGCGAACGAGATCTTAAGGCGGGCGCTCGACTAGGATGCCCGTGCGCCACAAGTACACCAAGAAACTCTTCACGAACAAATCCGGCGGCTCGCTTCCGCAGCTGGTGGTGGCGGAAGACGAAAACAACCAGTCGAAATTCGTCGTCCAAAAGATCCTGGACCTGCGCGAGGAGGGCGTCCCGCTGGAGGAGATCGCGGTGCTCTTCCGCTCCTCCTTCCATTCCTTCGATCTCGAGATCGAGCTCACGAAGGCGAATATCCCGTTCGTGAAGTTCGGGGGGTACAAGTTCATCGAAACCGCCCACGTGAAGGATATGATCGCGTATCTTCGCGTCATCGAGAACCCGAGGGACGTCGTCGCGTGGAACCGGATCCTGCTCCTGATCGACGGGATCGGTCCGAGGAGCGCGGAGAAGATCATCGACGATATCCTCGAGCGGCGCTCCGGACAGTCGTCGGCCTTCTGGGCCGAATACACCTCGTATCCGGCGAGCGTGAAAGAACTCTTTGAGCTCTTGCGCTCGATGAGCGCGGACCGGTCCTCGCCCGCCGACAAGGTCTCGCGCCTCATCACCTACTATCATCCGATGTTCAGGAAGCAGTACGACGATCACACGAAACGAAAAAAGGACCTCGAAGCGTTTGAGAACATCGCCGCCCGCTACGACGATATCGGCTCGCTTCTGACCGACCTCGCCCTCGAGCCGCCGACCGAGAGCATCGCCGACGTGACTTCTCCGGGGAAAGAGCAGGAATACCTGGTCCTCTCGACGATCCACAGCGCGAAAGGGCTTGAATGGAACAGCGTCTTTCTCATCTACGCGCTCGACGGCCGGTTCCCCACCTCGCGGGCCGTGGACGACATCGAACAGATGGAGGAGGAACGCCGGCTCATGTACGTGGCCTGCACGCGGGCGCAGGAACACCTGTTTATCACCTACCCGATCAATATCTACGACAGGGAGACCGGCATGATCCTGACAAAACCGTCGAGATTTCTCGAAGGATTGGATGAAAAGCTGATCGAACCGTGGGTTGTCGGCGGGTTACCGGCCTGAGGATTCCTTTACACTCATAGAGAGGAGAACGAAATGTCGGAACGGTACAAGAATTGTCAAAGTTGCGGAATGCCGCTCTCCAGGGACGAACAGGGGGGCGGAACGGAAGCGAATGGGGCAAAGAGTTCGACCTATTGCAGCCATTGTTATCAGGGGGGCAAGTTCACCATGCCGGAAATGACCCTCGGGCAAATGCAGGACCGGGTGAGGGGCAAGATGAAGGAAATGCGGATTCCCGGTTTCCTCGGCTACTTCTTCGTGAAGAAGATTCCCACGCTCAAACGGTGGGAGACGAACGCATAGTCATCCTGAGGGAGCGTAGCGACCGAAGGATCTCGTCCAGTGTGGGACGGGATCCTTCGCTTCGCTCAGGATGACAATTCCTGCGCCAGGTTCTTCGCAAGGACAATCCTCCGGTAGAGGACGCTCGAAAGCCAGACTCCGTTCAGGATGAACACGTTGAACAGGAGGTACGCGTCGAGCATGTTCCACCACGAAAACGCCGCGAGCAGGATATACTCGGTGCCGAATCCCATCAGCCCTGAGAGACGGAGCCCGAACCGGTCGGAGTACCAGAGGTCCGTGTGCGTCTCGTCGAACCGCTCCCCCATGCTCCACCGGTCAATCCCCGCCATCAGCCGGTCCTGCCAGCCGTAGATCAGGACGAAAGCCCGTTGCAACCGGAGGGCGACGGGGTCGCCTGTGCGGTCCTCGTCCGTTATTTCCTCGCTGATCCGGTTCAGCTTGTACCGGTTCTCCCGGTGCAGGAATGAAACCTGGTAGAACACATGGTAGGAAACCCGGAGCGTGATCCCGAGGAGCGAAAGCGCTCCGAGGAGGAGCGTCAAACCGTTCGGATGGACCCTGTGGACCGCAGAAGTAATCCCGGCAAACAGGGCCAGGTTTACCGCAAAGTCGCCCACCGAATCGAGGAATCTCCCCCGACGGGAATAAAGCTCTTTCGCCCGCGCGAGCTGTCCGTCCGCGTCGTCCAGGATGTCCTTCAGGACGATAAGTACTCCGGCGAGGGCAATCGCGCCCGAAGTGCCGAGCCAATAGTCATACGCCGAAGCGAACCCAACCGCGATCGCTGCGATCGTCACATCGTTCGGTGTCACCCGCAGCGGATAGACGAGCCAGACGACCAGTGCGGCGAGGGGCCGGAGGAGAAAAATATTGATCAGCTCGTCGGCGTAGAACTCATCCGATTTGAGCGTCCGGCGGTAGAGCGTGAACGCACCTGGGCGGGCCATGGCGGCTACGGGGTTCCCCGTGCGGATGCTGGCGGGTTGGCGGACGCTCCAAGTGCCTGCAGCGCGGAGATCGCGAGCAGCCATGCATTCCCGCCGACGGCGATCGACCAGAGATAGATGTCGATTCGTCCCGCCAGAGCGCAAACGATGAGTAACGTACGGTTGGTCGTCGGACCGAGAACGCTCCAGAGGCGGATCATAAGCGTCCGGTTAAGGCCCTCCCCGCCGGAGGATCGTCTCTGCACCCCTTCTTTCCCGCGAAAACGCTGTTGCACCGCCAGATATCTGATGTAGAGCTGCAATAACACGGGCCTGAAGAACTCTTTCCCATCGAGCCGGATGCGTCGAAGCTCCGTTTGAAACCGGGTGATCTCCCGGGCGGCAAAATCCGGCTCCCCGGCTGCAAAGGAAATAAACTCGCTCTGGTGGCGGTCGAAGAACATTGCCTGGAGAGCGCTGCTCACCCCCGCAATGGCGATCAACCACCAGGCCGCTGCACCCGACGATGCGAGCCCGATGCCCAGGCCGAGGAAGATGGCGACACCTGAAAGATAATCGGCCGCCCCGTCCACAACCCTTCCGAGGAGCGTGCCGCTTTTCTGGAGTCTGGCAAGCTGCCCGTCGGCACAATCAAGCACGTTGGCTAAAGCGTAGAGGAGGGCGCCCTCGATGAGGCCGGAGCGGGATCCCGAAGCAAATTCGGCTGCGGCCGCCAGCCCGGCCGCAAGCGAAGCGAGCGTAACCTGGTTGGGCGTGACCGGTAATCGCGCCACCGCCTTGACCACCACAAAGGCGACAGGCCTGTAGAAGAGAAGATCGAGAATCTCCTCCGAGGGGGGAAATTTTAAAGACCGTTTGTATTCGCTCTCGCTCATCGCCATCGGCAGACACTCTACGCGCCAGACATCCCGGCAGACAGCCCGATGCAAACCAGAGTGACATCGTCGCGAAACTCTTCATCGCCTGAGAACGAGCGGAGTTCCGAAACAATCCCCGCGCAGATCTTCTCCGGCCCTCCGTCCTGCGCCCTGAAGGTTTCCGCCAGCCGGTCGCTTCCGAACTGCTCTCCCTTGCGGTTGGTAAGTTCGAGCGCCCCGTCGGTGTAGAGCAGCAGGCGGTCACCCGGCGCGCAGGGGAGCTCGAGGTTGCTGAAACGGGCGTCGTCCCGCATGCCGAGCCCGAGCGCCGCCGTGCGGAGCTGCGTGATCGTCCCGGTCCGTCCATCCCGGTGGAATATGGGGGGATGTCCGGCTGTCGATAAGAGACCTCTCCCGTTTTTCCTCTCCAACCGGAGGTACGCGAATGTCACGAAGGTCTTCTCATCCGACAACGTGCGCACGGTCCGGTTCACGTTCCGCAGGACCAGATCGGGAGATGTGTCGTGCTCGAGCTCCGAATGGAATGCGCTCTTGGTCATCGCGGAGAGAATCCCCGCACCGACCCCATGACCCGTCACATCCGCGATCGCGATTGCGATCATCTCCCCCGGCAGCTCCACGCAGTCGAAGTAGTCTCCTCCCACCTCGGTCATCGGGACGGTAAGACCGGCGATCTCGCACCATGCAGTCTTCAGCGGCGCCTGGGGCAAGAGCGACTGCTGAATATCGCGGGCGATGGTGACTTCGGTCTCGAGCCGGGCGCGCTCCCTGACCTCCAGGCGGACAACCCGGATAAACGTCACATATCCGAGGACAAGGAGGAAGATCGCCGCGGTTCCGATGATGGCTCGCTGCGTGTAGATCGCGCTGAGTTCCTCGGGGGTCAACACGAGAGGTTCCCCGGGTTGTTTGACCGCCGCCTTGATGTCGGAGCTTCCGATTGCACTCCCGAGATGGACCCGGAAGCCCTGTTCGTTGAACACGAACGAGATCCCGCCGGAATTCAAGACAAGGACCGCGGACCAGAGAGCGAGGAGAAACACGGTGATCCACCAGCGCCTGATGGGAGAGAGGACGAGACTTGCAGCGAGACCGCCGTACGCCGCGCACTGGACCACTACGAAGACCCACCGGTGGGGCCGCAGCTCCGACTCCATCAGAATGGAGAGCAATCCCAGCACGCTAAAGAGGAGAAACGCAGCGAGACCGAATCTGCGCAGCGAGGCGGGCTTCATTTCCCTCCAAATGTTGATGGGTCCCTTCTTATGCGCCATCTGAGGTTCTCATGTTGTTCGGGAGGACTGACACTTGCCGGTCAGAACGGAAATTCTTTCTCGTACCAGTGTTTCGTAAGGTCCATCCAGAAAAAGAGCCCCTTCCATTTCCCGAGCGGTTCGTAGTGCCGTTCGATGACCCTGTCGCTCGTCTTCCGCCCTTTTCGATGAATCTCGAAGAACTTCTTCCTGCACCAGCTGTCGATGCCGAGATGGTCGTAGTGTCCCAGGAGTTTGAGGATATTGCCGGCGGCGTAGGGCCCGACCCCCTTGACCGTTCGGAGCCGGTCGTAGAGCTCGGATGCCGGAAGGCCCGGCGTGCGCCAGGATTCAAGATCGAGTTCCCCCGACGCCGCGCGCCGCGCAGCCTCCAGGAGGTAGGGGGCGCGATACCCCACGCGGATTTGTGATCTCAGGTACTTCTCCGTGCAGCCGGCGAGAGCCTCCGGCCGCGGAAATGTGAACCACCCGTCTCCGTCCGGCGTCCCGAGTTTCCGGCAGAGGTTGCCGACCATGATCTCGGTCAGCGCCCAGCTGCAGTTCGTCGTGCAGATCATCTTGACCAGATCCTCAAAGACAGTCGGGGACCGGAGCAATCGACCGGCGCCGGCCCGGGTGACCCACCGGTATTCCTTGTGATGCGTCGCGATCCTGTAAAAGTCGGCGTAATCCTCATCGATGCGCAAACAGCTTTTGACCTGGGAGAGGAGTTCCCGCGTCGCGCCGGGGGGAAGACTTCGCACCGAGGGAAGATCGAGGGTGAGGCGTCGCGAAGCGTGCCTGATTCTGACGTTGAGCACGCGGCCGCCGGAGAGTTCGAACGGCCGTTCGAGCGCGCGCGCTTCTTTATCGGCGTTGAACGGGGGAAGGGTGCACCAACCGTGGCTGCAGACGGTCGTCCAGAAGTTAAAATCCGGACCGACGTGTATTGAAAGTTTCAAAGGCTCTTTGCAAGGTAGTCGAGCAGTTTTTCATTTGTCGGATACTGCTGGATCGCTTTTTGCAGCGTGAGCATTGCTTCCTTCGGTTTCATCCTGTTCAGGGCCCGCCTGAGCGCATGATGCTTTCCGGTGTCGTTTCCGAAGAGGAGCTCTTCCCTGCGCGTCCCCGATTCCGGTATGTTGATGGCGGGATAGATCCGTTCGTTGGAGAGGTCCCGGTCGAGAACGAGTTCCATGTTGCCGGTCCCCTTGAACTCCTGGAAGATCAACTCATCCATACGCGAGTTGGTCTCGACGAGCGCCGTGGCGACGATCGTCAGCGATCCCGCCCCCTCGAGGGCGCGGGCGGAACCGAATATGCGCTTCGGAATTTCGAGGGCCCGGATGTCGACCCCGCCCGACATCGTCCTTCCGCTGCTCCGCTGAGCGGCGTTGAACGCCCGTCCCATCTTCGTCAGCGAATCGAGCAGCAACACGACATCCTTCCCCGTCTCGACATAGCGCTTCGCGTATTCGAGGACGAGCTGGGCGATGCGGACATGGCTTTCCTTGTCGCTGTCGCTGGAGCTGGCGAACACTTCCCCCTTGATGGTGCGGCTCATATCAGTCACTTCTTCGGGCCGTTCGTCGACGAGCAGCACCATGAGATGGATTTCCGGATGATTCGAGGAAATCGACGCCGCAAATTGCTGCATCAGGACGGTCTTCCCCGACCGGGGCGGCGCCACGATGAGCGCCCGCTGTCCTTTACCGACGGGACAGAGGAGATCGACAACCCGCATGGAGACCCCGGCCGGTGTGGTGGTAAGCCTGATTCGCTCGCTCGGGTCGACCGCAGTGCGCCGGGCAAAATCCTCGACATATTTCCATTCTTCCGGCTCCAAGCCGTTGATCGACTTGATTCCGGCCACGTCCTGTTTCCCCTGGTCGCCGCGCTTGGTCGTACATTCAATGAAACAGGCGCTTCTCAGGACGAATCGACTGATCATGGAGGGGGAGACATAGGGATCGGCGGGAGATCTGTCGAGTTCGATGGAGAGACGGCGGAGGTGGCCGCCCCTGCGGCCGTCCAATTCCAAAAGGCCGCTACACGTACTTTCAATCATGCTTCTTTATACCCCGAAATTTTCATATATTTTACACCCACATCAGGAGCTGCTTGTGAAATTGCACACGATCCAAATTTTCATCCTCCGGCTGGCGATCGGAGGGTTGTTTCTCAACCTCGGCCTCGGGAAAGTCCACGACGGTTGGCTGAACAATCCGGAGCCTTTGACGTCCTCGCTGAATAATTATCACCAGCGCGCCACCGGCCCCCAGTTATATTATCTCGAACATGTCGCGATGCCGTATGAGCGCATCTGGTCGACACTCATGGCCGTCGGGGAAACGGCGGTGGGGGTCTCGCTCATTCTCGGGCTCCTCGCGAGACTTTCCTCACTGATTGCGATCTTCATGGTGCTGAATTTCCACGCTGCCACCGGGAATCTCTTCTCCCTGAATTTCTTCGGTTCTCCGTGGGCGTGTCTGCTCCTCGCCGGCCTGCTGGTTGTCTTCCTGGCGCGCGGCGGCCGCTGGGGAGGCGTCGACGCGATGCTTGCGGCTTCGAACCCGAAAGGCTTGCTCTGGTAACGGAGGTTTGCCGCCGGGCTCAGAATTCGGGCGGGTGATCGATGTCCATTTCCAGCTTTAACGATTCGTTGGAGTAGATGACGGTGCTGCGCGTGGCCGGAATCTGAATCTCCCAATCCCCGAGTTCGTTCTTGATGACCGAGCCCCAGAGCTTCCGGAGTTTCCAGCTCGTGAATTGCTCCCAGAACACCCATCCGAAATAAGCGACGCGGCGGTCGATGAAAAATGCAGGGACGCGTTCGCCCGGCTCCACCTTCACCGCTTCCACCGTTGCCGGCACGTAGCCGTGCCGGACGAGCTCGCTCACAAAAACGGGTGTAAGGTCTTCCCCCTCATAGACGAGTTCGTGCCTTCCGCGCTTGACGCTCCGGCCGTCGATGACCTCGCTCAATGCTTCCCGCAAGCGCTCTTCGAGCGGAAGGCTCATGCGGCAATCAGACGATCACCCGCATGGTTTGACGAGATGCTGCGCTGGGGGGATGGTGCCCCCGTTCCGACCATCGTGGGATTCACAACGGAAGAGAAAGACCGAGGATGGGTTCTGTTGCACACCTCAGGGTTAAACGTACCGATCTCCGCGTTCAATTGCAAGTTTGCCGGCCGTTTCAGGACGGGCGAGGCATGCCTCGCCCCTACAAAGGCGGTTTCGGGTCGGCGCCGGGTTGCGGCGCGGAGCGCCGCGGTATGCGTTCCCACGCAGAGCGTGGGAACGAGTGAGCGATCGGTAGGCGCAACCTTTAGGTCGCGTGCCGTTTAACGCAGGCTAAAGCCTGCGCCTACCAAGCCCGAGCGATCGGTAGGCGCGACCTTTAGGTCGCGGGCTTGAAGCCCATCCGAACAATTGGTATCTTGTTGCAATGCTTATCCCGGCAGGATTGCTGCTGTTCTCCGGCGCGGGCTTTCTCATTTCCCTCTACTTTACGCTGGTGACCTACCGGCTGGTCAGTCCGGACCAGCGGTACATACCGAAATTCTGTCGTATGACCGGCAATGAATGCGCCGCAATCGTGGACACCCGGCAGGCACGCCTGCTGGGAGTGCCGAACTCTCTCCTCGGCCTCGGTTACTATGCGGGAGTCTTCTATTTCGCGGTCGCCCCGTCCGGGTCTTCGACGCTCTTCCACGAGGTGTTGATCGCCCTCTCCGCCCTGACGGTCGTCATGGGCATTTACCTCGTCTATTCGCTCATCTCCATTCTCAGGGTGTCTTGCGTGCTCTGCCTGACGAGCCACCTCCTCAACGCGCTCATTTTCGGCTTTCTCGTTGCCCGGCTCTTTGACTGACATGTCTTCGCGCACCGGATTGGTCTTGAACGACCGCTTTCTCGACCACGATACCGGGCCGGGCCATCCCGAGCGCGCCGAACGCCTCCGCTCCCTTTCGGCTCACCTCCGGACGAGTTCTCTCTGGACGTCGCTCCATCCGCTCCCGATCGACCGGGCGCCGGAAGAGCTGGTTGCTGAAGTCCACACGCCGGATCATATCCGGTACGTTCGGGAATCCTGCGCACAGGGATTGACCGTTCTCGACGAGGGAGATACCCACGTCTCAAAGGAGTCGTGTGACGTCGCGCTCCTTGCCGCGGGGGGCGTCATCGCCGGGATCGATGCCGTCATGCAGGGGGTTCTCCGGAACGTGTTCTGCGCCGTCAGGCCGCCGGGGCACCATGCGGAGCGGGACAAGGTCATGGGGTTCTGCCTCTTCAATAATGCGGCGATCGGCGCACGCTATGCGCAGAACAAGCATGGAGCCGGACGCGTGGCGGTCATCGACTGGGACGTGCACCACGGCAACGGCACGCAGAATATCTTTTATGAAGACCCGTCGGTGTTTTATATCAGCACGCACCAATTTCCATTTTACCCCGGCACCGGGAGCCGCCCGGAGCGCGGGGAGGGCGAGGGTTCGGGCTTCACGCTCAACGTTCCGATGCCGGCGGGCACGGGGGAGAAGGAGTATGTCGCCGCATTCCGGGGGGAGATCCTCCCGGCCATCGAGCGGTACCGTCCGGACCTGATCGTCATCTCCGCGGGTTTCGACGCGCACCGCGACGACCCGCTCGCCAACATGAATCTCTCGGCCGGCTCGTTCGGACGGCTCACCTCGCTCGTGATGGAGACGGCAGAGAAGGTCTGCAACGGAAGAATCGTCTCCGTCCTCGAAGGCGGGTACCATCTCACCGCTCTTTCAGAAAGCGTCGAGGCGCACCTCCGGAGTCTGATCGGGGGTAAGGTCGCAGTTTCCACTTAGTTGTCATCCTGAGGGAGCGTGGCGACCGAAGGATCTAGCTTCTTGGGTTCCGAGCGGACAGAGATCCTTTGCGGAGTTTACACTGAGCGAAGCGAATGTGCTCAGGATGACAATGGCAAGGTAAGACGCAACCGATCCGGACGCTTTCTTGACTCTCAAACGATGGTTAAGTACCATACATTGCCATGGCGAATCCCTTCAACAACGGTGAGACCGGCGGATCCGTGAGACCGTTTGTTCTCGGTCTCACAGCCCTCGGCGCGCGGGTCCTGAGCGGGATGATGATCGCCGTGATTCTGCTGGTGATCCTCACATTCGTGGTTCCGGTCCTCGAGGACGCCCAATCGTTTTCCTATATTCGTTCGGCGCTTGCGGCGGAGCGGATCATCGAGGGGGCCGTGAAGAACTGGATTCCGACCAGGATCGCGGGGAAGGATATGACGCGCTGGATCATCATGGTCGGCATGTTCATCCTGAGCGGCACCATCAGCCGCGCGGGGGAACGGCTTCACAACAAGGCCGAATACCTCAAATATAAGGCGAACCTGGACGTCTGGAAGACGCAAATGAATCTTTCGGACAATGCGATCATTCTCTCGCCGCTCAACCGGAAGCTGGAGGCGCTCAAGACCGCCCGGCGGAAGGAACGGGAGGAGCTCCTGAGGGATTTCGCCGAGACGAAGAAACGGCTCGATGAGATGGGGAAAGATCTCGCGTTCCTCTCGATCGACGTCGTCGATTCCACCGGCCTCAAGATGGCGGAAGAGCGGGCGTCCGTTGAGCACGATTTCAAGGAATATAAACGGTTCGTAGAGGGGAAGCTCTCGCAGTCCGGATGCCTGAAGGCGACCTGGACGCCGGACGGCGTCATGAGCTGCTTTACGACGGTCGATGCGGCCGTACGCGCGGCCCGGGAGGTCATCAACGGACTCGACCCCTTTAACAGAAACGTCAAAACGATCCGGGGAAATTTCAGGGTAAGATGCGGAGTGAACGCGGGGTTCGTCTACTTTGACGACACCCTCCCTCTCGAGGAAGTCAGCGACCGCGTGATCGATATCGCCGCTCACATCCAGAAGAAAGCGAAACCGAACACCGTCAGCGTCGCGAAGCCGGCGATCGAACCTCTCAACGAGCGTTCCGGATTCGAGCCGGCGGGCACGGTCGTCGACGGCTACGAGGTCTACGAGTGGCGCACGCCCTAGTCAGGGCGTACGCTTCCAGACCGTCCCGTCTTTTTTATCTTCCAGCACGATCCCCAGGCGCGCGAGCCCGTCTCTGATCCGGTCTGACAGGGGGAAGAGCCTCTGAGCCCGCACCTCCTTGCGGAGATCGATCATCTCTTGAATCAGCTCCGGCTCGAGAGAGCGGTCGCCCTGGGAGCCCGCGGTGCCGTC